>JAURPG010000060.1 GCA_030835405.1 Gammaproteobacteria bacterium
TGGATATCGGCTGCGGTTGGGGCAGCTTCGCTGGCTTTGCCGCAGAAAACTATGGCGTCGAGGTCTTTGGTGTCACCGTATCAAAAGAGCAGGCAAGTTTTGTTGAACAGCGCTATTCAAAACTGCCGGTCAAGGTACTGGTACAGGACTACCGGGAACTGCAGGGTGAATATGATCACATCATATCTATTGGTATGTTTGAACATGTGGGCAAAAAAAATTATGCCGAGTATATGAAAGTGGCCGCCCGTTGCCTCAAACCCGAGGGCCTGTTTTTATTGCACACCATTGGCCGGCCGGTGACCCGCAGCGCTGCTGAACCCTGGGTCACAAAATATATCTTCTCCAATGCCCAACTGCCTTCCATGGCAGATATTTCCAAAGCCATAGAAAGAAAATTCGTTATGGAAGACATGCATAACTTTGGTGCGGACTACGACAAGACCCTGATGGCCTGGCATGAAAATTTTGAAACCGCCTGGCCTGAATTTGCAGAGAAATACGGTGAACGATTTTATCGTATGTCGCGCTATTACCTGCTCACCAATGCAGGTTCATTCCGGGCCCGCAAGACCCAGCTATGGCAACTGGTGCTCTCAAAGACAGGCCTGGCCGGTGGCTATTCCCGGGTGAATTAGACCTTTCCTGTATTATTCCGGTAACGGACCAAAGCCGGGCGGTGGTTGACGATGCCGTGTCGCGTTCTCATAGGCCGAGGCGATTTTAAGTAATGTTGGCTCATCAAATGGCCGGGCAACAAAATCAATACCAATGGGTAGCTTTGCCGGTACCGGGCCTATCAACCGTGTCCTATCATCTGTATCGGCATCACGTATCCGATCATAGACCTCTGTGGTGAAGCCCGCAGGAACCGTAATGATGGGAAACCCTTCCCGGCCAAAAAAATTCCATGATGACCCGCCATTACGGCGATTCACGTTAGGCTCATAAGGTTGGCCCAACACCGGTGCATGGACATTGCCAGTGGGATAGACCAGCGCATCCAGTTCCAGTACCCCCATGCAATGCATGATATTTTGCTGAAAACCAAAACGATTACGCATGCGTGCATCGGTATCGATGGTTTGGGCCGATTTGAGTTTTTCCAGTGCTTCTTTACGGTTGGCAGGAGGGGCAAAGTCAGGTTGCTCGAAGAACGTGGCCTTGTTGATCAGATCATCAATGGTCTGTACCTCCGCGTCACTACGCTCACGCAAGTAGCGTTCCAAATAATATCGCCCCACCCCATCGGCGCTCACACCACCGATATCACGTAATGTTAGAACTGGCCCTGAACCCGATGCCACAGTCATGTCGATTAAGGTGGAAACATGGTCACTACCCTCGGGAAACTCTTCGGGAAATTTTTCTATATATGCTGCGGCATTATGATACGGCGTGGTGCGGTTAAGGCATTCCTGCAGCAGTGCACCTCCCTCTCCCGGGTCAACCATGGTTGCGCCAATCCCCTTAAGGTCTTCTATGGCTTCTTCGATGAGCCCAATAGCAGGACCATCTGCTTCTGAAAATAAAGTCCGGTCCATCAACTCTCTGACTACACCGATACGCACACCGTCCAGGTGGTTTTCATTTGCGTAACTGGGATACGGCTCATCCGGCATGCGACCCACACTGAAGGCGGTATATTCATCCTTGGGATCATACCCGGCAATGACATCAAGAATTCGCGCAGCGTCTTCCACGGTACGACAGATGGGCCCGGTACGGGTATGAACCCCTGCACCTATCATCCCGTCCCGGGTCACCAGTTCCTGAGTGGGGGCGATGCCTACTAAACTGTTATGCCTGGCCGGTGTACGGATAGATGCCCCGGTCTCCTCGGCAATGGCACAGGTCACCAGGTTGGCGCCCACTGATGATCCTGATCCGCCACTGGAACCACCGGGATAGCGTGTGGTGTCATAGGGATTACAAAACGTCCCGCCAAACGAGCTGCGTGCCATGGGCGAGGCATACTCCCCAAGGTTGGACTTGGCGATGATAATCGCCCCGGCCTCACGCAAGCGTTTAATGAAACTGGCATCATCGGGCGGGCGGTCATTGGCATAGGCGACATCGGCACCGGCGGTAGTACGCATATCAAATGTATCGTATTGATCTTTTACCGCAATGACTACACCGTGCAATGGCCCTATGAGTTCACCGGTTTCCCTAAAATGGCGGTCTAATTCTGCCGCCACCTCAAGGGCATCGGGCATGGCAGGATCAGTATCTTCACTATCAGTCAAACTGCGGGCCTTACGTTCATCAAAACCATATTCTTCACGATTGCCCGGGCGCAGGTTCAGGGTTGAGAGAGCATTGATCTGTCCGGCATTAGCAATGGGCGTGACATGACCAAGGATCCCGTCAGGCTGTGCCACGCAAGTCCCGTTGTAGGCCTTGATGCGATGCAGGTACTGGCGTACCAGCGACACCGCCGTGATTTGTCCGGACTGTATGGCCTCATGTATCTGGCTTATAGTGGTCTCATCCAGCTGAAATTCAGTTATAGATTCAGCCGGTATAACCTGTGTTTCCTGAGGCGATGACGGGGCCTGTTCGGTACATGCAGACAGGAGCAATATGGATGTCAGTAATATGCCGTAATACCAGACATTGGCTGCTTTTCTATAAAACCCATACATATTAATACCTTTATAATCGTAAACTCATGGGAAGTATAAACGTTAATAAGGGGTAGGAGTCAAAAGGAGATATTCACATGGCAAGTTATATCAGTATTAATCCATTTATTATCAATGAATATTGAACCGATAGATTGGTATTGATTTATAAACGCAGTCTAAATAAGGTATATGCAAAGGTGATTAACAACATCCAAAAGGGCCGTACCCCCACAAACTGATGAAAGGCAGATTACTTATCTATTTTATGCTGATGCTACCGGTATCAGCTAATGTCCAGGGATTTGAAAATGCCTGGGACATCAGTGAGCTGGCCAAAGCAGACACCGACCAGATCGAATTGCGCAACTCCCGGCGCACTATCCTCAGACGGGTCGACACCAACCAGATGCGATTTATCTATGCTGTCAAGACCAGTATAGAAAAGGTCGCAGAGATTGAAGCAGCAATCATCCTCGTAGACGGTGATCAACCCAATGCCTTCGCCGGCAGGGTTGAAGGTAACCGTCATGTTATCGGGTTTAATTTTGCCATGTTGGACATTATCGGCATGGACATGCACATGATGGCCGCCATCATCGGCCATGAATTGGCGCACCTGAAACTGGAACATGGTAGTGACCAGGAAAAGCGTATCTATGGCGGTGCATTGGCAAAGATCCTGGGGACAGTTACCATGGGGAGCCTGGGCATGGGAGGCTATGGCGCCATGGCCATCTCGGACCTTGGTGTATCCATGGTAGATACCAAATACAGTCGGGACAACGAACGGGAATCCGATTACCTGGGCGCCATCTGGGCGGTAGAGGCCGGGTTTGAACCGGAAGGTGCCGTAAGGGTACACGAAGAAATGTATAGGCTTTCAAAAGGCGGAGGACCTATGCCCTTTTTGAGTTCTCATCCCTCGGGTCCTGAACGCATCGCCACCTTGAAGGCGCTGAGCAGCAGGTTGAGTAAGAAGAGTCCGGAATGAAATAAAACCATGCCTCATTTACAGGGAAACGGGAATAAATAATTGTCAAAAGCTGTCATACCAGGTTTGTCCGGCATCCAGTCAATTCTATGTCCGCAAAGCGGATTCTTTATCTCACTAGATTCCCGCCTTCGCGGGAATGACGAACTGCTAAACCCCGTCATGCCGGGCTTGACCCGGCATACAGTCAATATTGTGCCCGCAAAGCGGGCCTTTTAAATAAAGTAAAATGGCATCTTTTTATACTCGTGTCACTCCACTCCCGGCAACTGAAAAAGCACTGGTTCTTCCTCAATAGTTTTTGTATTTGCCGTCACATTCAACACACCACGTCGTTTATCCAGAAAGTTCGCCCACCTTGCGGTCATGGTTTGTAAATCTGCAGACAAGTCACCCTGGTATAGCCCCGCAAGCTCGGTACTACGCTGCTCATTTTCATACATTTCAAAGTAAAGTGTTTCGGGGTAAATCACCGCGCGAAGGCTGACCCGGCTGATGGTGCCATATTCGTTATACACAGCCGTTCCTCTTGCCTCCACCTGGCCAGTGGGGAGTTCACGTACCCGGTTAAAATTAATGGTGACCTGGTATTTGCGAACACTGCGCCGCCATTCAAACTCACCAGAATAGGATTTGGGCAAATTACTGATAATGCTTGCTACATCGGTCCCATATACTACTGGACTAAAATTCATGACGATCATTTGTATTAGTACCACTAAGAATATACGTACTTTCCGCACCATTGCCGTTATGCCCCCTGACCTGCTAAAAATTGTCTATGCATTAAAGATAGCATATCTACCATGTAACAAATGTAGCGGCAGCTTATTTTTCCAAATACCTTGACTATCCTCCTGACATCGTTTTTACTTTTTCTATATTAAGTCAGGGGGGTAACTATGCGGTCCTATGTCATTCTGATAATTGCTATATTCATAGCCGTCACTATGAGGCCGGTCCTGGCCCAAACCTATGGCCTGGGTACCACGCCAACGGAAACCGAACTCGCCGCCTTAGATACCCTGGTGGATCCCCAGGGCAGACTGTTACCCGAGGGACGTGGAACCGCCGCTGAAGGTGCACCCCTGTTTGCCCAACGTTGCGCCATGTGCCATGGCCCGAATGGTGAAGGCACCGGGACCGCGGCTGGGTCCGCACCACAACTCATCGCCAGCAGCCCCGATGCCAGCGAGGCCATACGTAGCGGAAAACATTACTACGCCACCACTTTATGGGCGTACATCTACCGCGCCATGCCTTTGCACCAGGAGAGGACCCTGAGTGTGGATGAGACCTATGCCTTGACTGCCTACCTCCTGTATCGAAACCATATCATTACTGAACATGACGTCATGAATGAGGAAAACCTGCCCAGGGTACAAATGCCAGGGCATGAAAACTGGAAAATACCGACAGGTGACTCCAGTTAGGCAATATCACAAACCGGGATTAAACAATAGGAGAGCCCTAGATGACAACGCTTAAAGATCGTAGACGATTTTTAAAGACCAGTGCTGGCGTCAGCCTGCTGGCGGGTGCCACATCGGCGGTCAAGGCCCATGATACCACTAACCCCCTGGCCCGCAGTGGCTACGGGGCCCGTTCGCAGTATGATACCGCCGTGCGTATCAGCGATGGGGGCAGTAATTGCAGTTTCGCCAGCGACTGCAATACCCTGACACCGCTGCAGGACCTTGTTGGGATCATCACCCCGCCTCCCCTGCACTTCAACAGCGCCCATGGTGCCTTTCCACCGGACATCAACCCGGATGAATTTACCTTGTACATTCATGGCCTGGTGGAGCGACCCCTGAAATTCAGTCTGGCGGAGTTGAAGCGCCTGCCGTTTATCTCCCGTATCGCACACATTGAATGTGAGGCTAATTATCCCGCTGAGTCCGACATTACCGTACAACATACCCATGGCAAGGTATCTTGCAGTGAATGGACCGGCGTGCCGGTCTCGGTGATAATGGAGGAATGCGGCGTAAAACCTGAAGGCACATGGATCGTCTGTGAAGGCATGGACCGTGACCTGCACAGCAAGAGCATCCCCCTTGCCAGTGCCATGGATGGAATTCTTGCTTACGGGCAGAACGGCGCGCCATTAATGCCCCACCAGGGTTTCCCGTTAAGGATCATGATCCCGGGCGCCGGCGGTTTCAGTAATGTGAAATGGCTGCACCGTATCAAGGTCACCGATGAACCTTATCTGACCCCATCTGAACGTTTCTCCAAACCCTTTTCAGTCAAGTCGGTTATCACCTACCCCTCCGGTGGACAACAGTTAGACGGTAGGGGCTATTACACCATCTCCGGTATGGCATGGTCCGGCCGAGGTGCCATCAAGACGGTGGATGTCTCCACTGATGGCGGTAATACCTGGCAGCCAGCGAGGCTTGAAGAACCGGTACTGGACAAAGCGATCACTCGTTTCAGCCTGCCATGGGTATGGGATGGCAGTGAAACCGTGCTTAAGTCCCGCGCCCTGGATGATGCAGGTAATATCCAACCCACTCCGGAGGAAGTATCGGAAAAACTCGGTGCTTCTATAGATGACGTAAAACGCAACCGGGTACGCTCACAGGATACCCAGTGGAATATGATCTTCCCCTGGCGGGTAAAAACAGACGGCAGTGTGCATGTAGATTTATGGACTTAGCGGTTGATAGATCCAGGTAAATTTATAAGCTAAACCTCTGCCCCTAATTTAACGCATAGCCCTTCTTCCCATTTTAATGGTGATTACCTAATTAGCTAGATAGACATAATAGTGAAGCTTTTATAAGCTGAAACGATGAAACCATAATGCTTTTATATTAAAAGAGAATCACTATCATTTCCCTTCATGGTTTCAAGAGTTTTACTTTTTAATCTTATTAGGAGGGTGGACAAGCAGCGCTTGTCTTCATAGTATTACTTATTGTTTTTCTAATAATAAAATCTCGGTTTATAGACTATCGGGAGTTCAAAAAACGACCAAGTAAAAAGAAATATATGGGGGGGGAAATTACCGTGGCTGAACCGAATAAAACCACCGGCAAAAATAAAAAAGCTTCAACAACGGCCAGCAAATCCACAAAGCGAAAATCAGATAGCAAAACAAATACATCTGCCAAAATAGCAAGCACATCAAAACGTTCAAAAACACCCCGTGGGCCGCACAAAAGCCATGCTTTACTGTTGCACGAGAAAATAGAGAAAACCTCAAATAAGGCATTACCGGACAATTATCCATATAAATCGCGGATGCGCCGTGACCAGTATGAAACCCGCAAACAAGAACTGCAGATTGAACTTCTCAAGGTTCAGAACTGGGTGAAAGAAACAGGCGAGAAAGTCCTTTGTATCTTTGAGGGGCGAGATGCCGCCGGCAAGGGCGGAACCATCAAGCGATTTACAGAACATCTTAATCCACGCGGCGCACGTGTTGTTGCTCTGGACAAACCCACCGAGTTGGAGGGTGGTCAGTGGTATTTTCAACGCCATGTCGAACAATTGCCTACCGAAGGTGAAATCGTTTTCTTCGACCGTTCCTGGTACAACCGCGCTGGCGTCGAGCGGGTTATGGGATTCTGCTCACCATCTGAATATATGGAATTTATGCGCCAGGTGCCAGAATTTGAGCGCATGCTTGTTCGTAGCGGCATCCACCTGTTCAAGTTCTGGTTTTCCGTCAGCCGGGATGAGCAGCTACGCCGGTTTCATTCGCGTCAGAACGATCCTTTAAAGCACTGGAAACTCAGTCCGGTTGACCTACGGTCGCTCAATCTCTGGGAGGAATATTCGGAAGCGAAGGAGAATATGTTCTTCTACACACATACGGCAGATGCGCCGTGGACGGTAGTTCGATCTGACGATAAGAAACGCGCGAGAATTAACTGTATGCGATTTTTCCTGTCAAATATCCCCTACCCTGGCAAAGACAGCGAAGTGAATACCGAACACGATCCAAAACTGGTTGGCTTTGCCGACAATTTCTATGAACAGCTTGCTGACTTCGATCCAGAGAGACAACAACCTTCAAAATAAGAATAAGGATTATTCCTGAATAACGCGGTCTATCACGTTATTTCCAAATAAAATATTGAACTTCATCATACCGGGTACTAGCTTATAGTCTGACAACATAGCTTTGACCCGGCATCCAGTCAGTTCTGTGCCCGCCAAGCGGGCGTTTGTTTCACTGGATTCTGGCTTTCGCCAGAATGACGGATGACACTATATGAAACCCCGTCATGCCGGACCTGTCCCCGCATCTAATCAATATCGAGCCCGCTTCGCGGAAACTTTGTCTACTGGATTCTGGCTTTCGCCAGAATGACGGATGACACTATATGAAACCCCGTCATGCCGGACCTGTCCCCGCATCTAATCAATATTGAGCCCGCTTCGCGGAAACTTTGTCTACTGGATTCTGGCTTTTGCCAGAATGACGGATGACACTATATGAAACCCCGTCATGCCGGGCTTGACCCGGCATCCAGTCAATACTGTGCCGCCAAGCGGGCGCTTTGCTTTACTGGATTGCGGATATTTGCTGCACAAATTCCGGAATGACGAGGGACTGTATCCCGTTATTCTCGCGTAGAGCATCCTCTACGTCATACTGGCGCATGCCAGTATCCAGTCAAATTTATAAGCGCATTTTGCGCACATTATTTCCCCGGCCAGTTAAACCGGACCGGCCTTAATACCGTGTAGTGAAAGCATGGCAGCGGTTCACCCATAATCGATTTCAATAATTTGTTAATTCCCTTTATCACCAGCAGCACCAGGAAGATCACCACCGTCGAGGCAACGATGAACCAGGTCTGTTCGATAAACATATCCGGGTTGAGTTTATAGTTTCCGGTGACCAGCGGCACGCCAATGACAAAGGAAAGGTAAAGCCCGGTGGCGACCATCCCTGCAGTAAAAACCTTCAACCGGCTGGCCACTTTAAGTTGCAGCCACA
>JAURPG010000061.1 GCA_030835405.1 Gammaproteobacteria bacterium
CTCAGTTGCCTTTTGCAATCGTTGTCTTCGTCCCAGCCCACTGTAGATAAGAGGTAATTCGACATTATGCAAGGCGTCCATCCGAGGCAGCAGGTTAAATGTTTGAAAGATAAACCCGATTTCCTGGTTACGTATCTTCGCCAACTGGCGATTGCTGAGCTCTGATACCAGTTGACCATTTAACCAATAGCTACCACTGGTGGGTGAATCAAGACAACCTATCATATTCATCAGGGTGGATTTCCCGGATCCTGATGTCCCCATAATTGCAACGTATTCATCTTTATTGATTGAAATATTAAAATTTTTCAGGGCATATATAGTTTCACCACCCATATGATAAGTACGCTGCAAATCACGTGTCACTATAATTTCTTCATTCATGAATATTATATTTATACTTTAATAATCGTTTTGTAATATGTTTACTAATAGAATCAGGGTGTTTTTATTTGTCCGCTTCAACCGACATGAAAATGCTTGTATATTCGACCTTAATTATCAGTTAATTATTCCTGAAATAGGGTGATTATCTGAAGTATCCATTTTATATTCATAATTTTCAACGCATGCTATTGAAAAATAAATAATTATTCTACTAACTCCTGCTCCGGCAAGTAATGGTGTAAGCCCTGTGAAAAAAAACTCCAAAACATCCATAAGTGACATTATCAAATCCAGACGAACGATAAATTTATTTCAGGACCGTGTTGTGCCTGAAAGACCAATTATTAATGCAATAGAACATGCTTGTTGGGCACCAAATCACAGGTTGACAGAACCCTGGCATTTTTACCTATTAGGTAAAAAAACACGTGAGAAGACCATACAACTGATTACGGACATTAAAACGACAGGAAAAAGTGAAAATTTCAGAATTTCTACCCAAAAGCGGCTGGATGCCATCCCCGGATGGTTTGTGTTGACTAGCGAGAACTCTACAGACCGTATTATCAAAAAAGAAAATTATGCGGCCTGTTGCTGTGCCGCGCAGAACCTGATGCTGTACTTATGGGGGGAGGGTATTGGCGTAAAGTGGACCACAGGAGACGTTACCCGTGATGATCGTTTTTATAAACTTTTAAAGATTAACAAGCACCAGAGCACGGTGGTGGGGTTATTCTGGTATGGTTATCCATTGCAAGTTCCAGCACAAAAAAGAAAAGCGTTTAAGGAGATCACCACAACTCTCGAATAAAATATACATTATATTAAATAACAATAACTTATAGATATATTCTAATAAAATAGATTAAAAAATATTCGGCCTTTATTGCAGCGTTTAAATCGTGTCATCCCAATCCCGCCGCGGTAATAAACCGCCTTTTTAAGTCACCATTTATACACATTTTCTTCACATATATTAGCGTAAAATTTCACCCTGCTAGCGTTAACTAAAGGTTTTCCAAATGAGAAATATGGTTTTATTGGGCTTAACAGTCATTGTTGCATCGGGGATGTGGTATTACATCACATCGGGTGTTGATAAGCAGGCTGTGGAACAATCCAGCACCGTGGATAAGGGTAATTACAGGGTCGCGATGCCAGAGACGGTAACCGTAGAGGCCATTAAATTCAAGGAAATCGTGGATACGATTGAGTCGATTGGTACTACCAGTGCTAATGAATCTGTTGCCATTACGTCGAAAGTAACCGAGACAGTCAGTCAAGTCCATTTCAGTGATGGTGACCACGTAAGTTCGGGTCAGATCCTGGTGGAGATGACAAACAGCGAGGAATCGGCATTACTGGCAGAGGCCCAGGCCAATCTCGATGAGGCCCGCAGACAACTTAACCGTCAACAAGATCTTGGTGAAAAAGGCCTTGCGGCCAAGTCCATTATTGATGAGGTAATAACTCGTGAAGAGGCGGCGAAAGCCAGGTTTAACGCCATCGTTGCCAGGATGAATGATCGTCTTATAAGAGCGCCTTTCGATGGGATACTGGGCTTTCGGCAAATAAGCACCGGCACATTACTAACCTCAAATACCATCATTACAACACTGGATGATATATCGGTTATCAAGCTGGATTTTTCAGTACCGGAGATTTACCTTGGTACCATTGCAGAGGGTTTCAAAATTGTCTCCCGTAGTGATTCATGGAAGGACCATGAATTTGAAGGTGTAATTGAGACTATTGGCAGCCGTATTGATCCAGTTACCCGGGCGGTAACGGTGCGGGCCAAGTTCGATAATCACGAAGAATTACTCCGGCCTGGGATGATGATGACAGTAAAGATAATCACCGACGCCAGACAAGCCCTGGTAATTCCTGAATCTGCATTTATTCAGACTGGCAAACAGAGTTACGTATATATAGCGGGTGAAGATGGTTTGGCGCACAGGCAGATTATCCGTATCGGCGCAAGAAGGTACGGTTATGTGGAAGTCCTGGAGGGATTGGAGCCGGGACAACTGGTGATAACCGAGGGTGGTTTCAAACTTCGAGATAAAGCCCCCTACAGGGTTGATGATGCATCTAAACTCGACCTCAGTCTGACAGCAAATAAATCAGCCATTACCTCCAGCTAGCATGTGGTTATCCGACACCTCAGTCAAACGGCCGGTCTTTGCATCGGTTCTTAGTATATTATTACTTGTTGTTGGTATGCTGGCATTTACCAAGTTGTCTGTGCGTGAATACCCAAACATCAGTCCTCCCATTGTTTCAATTAGCACAGAATATTCCGGCGCTTCGGCTGATATAGTTGAGTCACGTATCACCCAGGTTTTAGAGGCTGAGATTAGTGGTATTGCTGGAATTAATAACATTACCTCTAGCAGCAGGGATGGGCGTTCCAGTATAAGCGTGGAATTTGATTTGGACCGGGACATCGACAACGCTACTAATGATTTGAGGGATCGGATTTCATCTGTTCAGCGTCGACTGCCCGATGGGGCAGAGGTGCCGAGGATCTCCAAACGTGATGCTGATGCAAGTCCTATTTTGTGGATGAGCCTGACAGTTAACGAAGATATGTCTATGATGGAGGCGACTGATTATGTGAAACGCTATATCGTTGATCGATTTTCAGTCATCTCCGGCGTGTCACAGGTCAATTACCTTCAAACCGCGCGACCATCAATGCGGATCTGGTTGGACAGGTTGTTACTCGCTGCCAGAAATCTCACGGTAAACGATATTCAAGCTGCACTTTTGAGGGAAAATATTGAGTTGCCTGCGGGCCGGCTCGAATCCAGGGACAAGGAGTTTGTTGCCAGGATAGCAAGAAATTATGTAACCGAGGAAGATTTCAGGGCCCTGGTTATCAAACGCGGTGATGACGGCCACTTCATCCGTTTGGGTGAAGTGGCAGATGTCGAAATTTCTGAGCGTGATCCCCGGGTGATTTTTCGTACCAATGGCGAGGACATGGTGGGGATCGGGATAGTAAAGCAATCCACTGCCAACACACTGGAAGTGCTGGATGCTGTTAAGGCAGAGGTTGAAAGACTTAATAGTGAATTGCCGGACGGCATGTCACTGATCTATTCTTCAGATGATTCCCTGTTTATCCGTGAAGCGATTAATAATTTGTATCAGACAATTGCCCTGGCGACAATCCTGGTGGGGGTTGTCATACTGGTGTTTCTGGGTAGTTTCAGGGCAATGTTTATACCACTGGTAACGATACCAATCTGCCTCATCTCGGCGTTCATTATCCTTGCCGTATTCAATTTTTCAGTGAACCTGATTACCTTACTGGCACTGGTCCTGTCTATCGGCCTGGTGGTAGATGACTCCATCGTGGTGCTTGAAAATATTCATCGCCGGATAGAAAAAGGTGAATCACCACTGCTGGCTGCATACAAAGGCGTCAGACAGGTGGCCTTTGCTGTGATTGCGACTACCGTCGTACTGGTAGCGGTTTTTACCCCTATTATATTTCTGACTGACAATGTTGGCCGTATATTTTCTGAATTGGCCGTAACTGTAGCTGCAGCCGTGATTTTTTCCAGTGTGCTGGCCTTATCGCTTGTGCCAATGCTCTCATCAAAAATCTTAAAACCAGCAGCTGAAGAGGGGCTGGCTATTAGAATAGTTGATAATATTTTTAACAGGATCACAAATGCTTATCAGGCAATACTTGAAAGAAATCTGCGTCATTCCTGGATAAGCGTTGTATTTATGGTAGTTATCGCAATTGGTGCCTATCAATTATTCAAAACTATTCCTGCTGAATATGCGCCAAATGAAGACCAGGGAATATTCCGCGCCAGTATAAGTGCCTCTGAGGGGACAAGTTTTGGCAGAATTCACGACCAGATCCTGCCCCAGTTGGAACAGCCCATCATGCCCTATATAGAATCAGGTGAATTACAGCGTGGTCTTTTTCGATTTCCAGGCTGGAACGGAAATACCAATTCTGGTATCGGCATGATGGCCTTAAGCCCATGGTCTGAGCGAGAAAGGTCAACTGATGAAATCATGCAAGCTATCTCGGCAGAGTGGAAGAAAATACCAGGCGTAAGGGTGTTTGTCTCAAAGCGTTCAGGACTCTCTCGCAGGGGCGGGGGACAGCCAGTACAGTTCGTGCTGGGTGGTTCAAGCTACGAGGAACTCGCGGACTGGCGTGATATCATTTTGCGTCGTGCGCAGGATTACCCCGGCCTCAGGCAGGTAAATTCTGATCTGAAAGAGACACAACCCCAGGTACTGGTACGTATTAACAAGGATCGGGCGGCGGAACTCGGTGTTTCAATTCAGACCATTGGCAGAACAATTTCCACTATGATGACTGAACAACAGGTCACAACTTATATTGTCGATGGGGAAGAATATGATGTCGTGCTACAGGCGAGGGGCGACCAGCGTGCCACCCCCGAGGATATGTCAAATATCTTCGTCAGATCCGACCGCACAGGTACGCTAATACCGCTCACTAACCTTACTATTATTGATAACACTGCAGGACCAGGCGTACTGAATAGATATAATCGTTACCGGGCCATTACAATTTCTGCAAACTTGGCTGATGGTTACACACTGGGTGATGCACTCTCATTTCTTGAGGGTGTAGTAAGAGAGGATTTGCCACAACGTGCTCATATCGATTACAAAGGTGAATCACTGGAGTTCAAGGAAGCATCAGGCAGCCTGATGTTTACCTTTGCAATAGCATTGCTGGTGGTATACCTGGTGCTTGCAGCACAGTTTGAAAGCTTTATACATCCATTGGTTATATTGATTACGGTGCCCATGGCCATGGTCGGCGCCCTGATTGGCCTTGCCTTGACAGACGGTACACTTAATATTTACAGCCAGATCGGAATGGTAATGCTTGTAGGAATTGCCGCTAAAAACGGCATACTGATTGTGGAATTTATCAATCAGCTCAGGGATAAGGGGTTTGAGTTTAACCGGGCAATCGTTGAAGGTGCCCGGATTCGGTTCCGACCCGTGGTGATGACAACCATATCGACATCAATAGGTGCAATACCTCTAATTCTCGCAAGTGGTGCAGGTGCAGAAAGTCGTTCAGTCCTCGGCGTGGTGATATTCTCGGGTATTACTTTTGCCGCAGTCTTTACTCTTTTTGTCGTGCCGGTGTTCTATCATCTGCTCGCAAGGGGGACACGTTCGCGTAACGCGGTGGAACAAAAACTGGAAGATCTGATTATTCAAACAGGTTAGTTTGAGAAGGGTATTTTTTATTGTATAAGTATTTTACTAAAAGCTCTGCTGTCACTATTTTCAAAACTAGCCTTGTTGATAAACTCCAGCTCATTTATCAGTTCATTGGTGATCTGGATGTTTTCTGCAGTAAGATAAATTTTCAGATTTTGCGCAGCCGCATCAGATGATTGTTGGTCAGATATATCCGCCCTTGTAATAGCTTGGCAAAATGACTCGAGGGTAATCTGTTGCATCTTCTCGGCTTCCAATTCCATGGCCTTAATTTTGTCTCGATAATTCATGCAGATATCACTATCTAAACCATGTTGCGTACAGCCGTCATCCTTTAACCAGCTGCGTATTTGACGCAGGGGTTTAACCGTCTTGCCAGACCATGTGTAGGAAAACTCCAGAACCTGATTAAACAAATGATTGCCTATAAACACCATAAGCCGTCGCATACCAGTAGCAGAACAGGACCAGGTTAACATCCAGTCCAAACTGGTTTTGAAGTTCCAGGCAGGAACGCGGCACGCCATCTATTCGGTAGACTTTATTTGAGTAATTCCAGAATAGCATTTTAATTAGATTTCAATAGGATCTTCATGTTTTCCTGGTGGGCGATGCTGGGATTGAACCAGCGACCCCTGCCGTGTGAAGGCAGTGCTCTCCCACTGAGCTAATCGCCCAATTTGAAGTAAAAGTGAAAAGTGGAAAGTGAAAAGAATAGACTTTCGACTTTTAAGCTAAAACTTTAATCTGTAAACTTCAATCTTTCAACTAAAAGGTTTTTTATATATGGTTCGAACACGATTTGCCCCTAGTCCTACAGGGGATTTACATATTGGCGGTGTCAGGACAGCGCTGTTTTCATGGTTATATGCCAGACATTGCCAGGGTCAATTTATATTAAGAATTGAAGATACTGATCGTGAGCGTTCTACAGACGAAGCCATTCAACTGATCCTGGATGGCATGGATTGGCTTGGCCTAGATGCAGATGAGGGCCCGTTCTATCAATCAGATAGAAATGATAACTACAATAATTCAATTAATAAATTAATGGACTCTAATCATGCATATTACTGCTATTGCAGCAAGCAAGAGCTGGATGCAATGCGGGAAGAGGCAATGAGCAGGGGAGAGAAGCCGAAATACGATGGGAGATGCCGTAACAGAAAAGCACCTCCAGAATCATATGAAACACACGTCATCAGGTTTAAGTCACCGGTTGATGGTGAAACAATTATCAAAGACCTTATACAGGGAGAGGTCAGGTTCCAGAATTCGGAACTGGACGACCTTGTGATCGTCCGTTCAGATGGTACACCAACGTATAATTTGTCTGTTGTTGTTGATGATGCTGATATGAAAATTACCCATGTGATTCGTGGGGATGACCACTTAAACAATACACCCAGGCAGGTAAATATATTTAAGGCACTGGGAATGCCTGTTCCGGAATATGCACATATCCCGCTGATACTGGATGAGAACGGAAAAAAACTTTCCAAACGACATGGTGCTGCCAGCGTATTGCGATATAAGGAAGAGGGGATACTCGCCGAAGCATTATTAAATTATCTTGTCAGGTTAGGTTGGTCGCATGGTGACCAGGAGGTTTTTAGTCAGGAGGAAATGATTTCACTATTTGAATTATCAGATGTTAATAAGTCAGCCGCAGCAATTAATCCTGACAAGTTGAGCTGGTTAAACCAGCAATATCTAAAAGATTATGACAATGAGACTCTTGCATCATTATTAAAAGAACAGTTTGAAAGATTATCCATTGACTGCAGCGATGGCCCATCACTTACTGATTTATGCATGGTACAAAAAGAAAGAGTCAAGACAGTTCAGGAAATGGCCCTGCAAAGTCGTTATTTTTATGAGAATTTTGAAGAATTTGCGCCGGATGCTGCAAAGAAGCATCTAAGGCCGGTGATCCTTGAGGCACTTCAAAATATCAAGGGATTGTTTGTCGAGCTGGATTCCTGGGAAGCAGATAGTATTCAACAGGCAATTAAGGAATTTTGCGAAAAATACCAGATAAAAATGGGTAAGGTCGCCCAACCGCTACGCGTGGCGGTGACGGGAAACTCCGTTTCCCCATCCATTGATATCACCATGGAGTTGATTGGCAAGGAGAGGGTGTTAAACAGGCTGGATAAAGCACTGGAATTCATACAAACACGCAGTCAGCTTGACACCAGTGAAGGTGTCACGTAAATTCCCCACCCTCGAATTCAGTTAAATGTCTAATGTAAAAAGGGAAATGTCTTGTTGTTTAAGCTTTTCGCATTACACTATTAGCTAATTGTGGGGCCATAGCTCAGCTGGGAGAGCGCTTGCATGGCATGCAAGAGGTCGGCGGTTCGATCCCGCCTGGCTCCACCAAATACTGGTTACAAGTAATAAGGTGAAAAATGCAGGAAATCATCGCCGAACCTGTTACTTGTAATTTATAACTTGTGACTATATGTTAGTCCCCATCGTCTAGAGGCCTAGGACACTGCCCTTTCACGGCGGCAACAGGGGTTCGAATCCCCTTGGGGACGCCATTATTATCAATAAGCCACTGGTTGAGCTTGTGGCTTATTGTTTTTTTTATTCCTATTGCCCTTTAATAATCCATTCATTTATCTATTTCTGAACATTTCCTGAACTTGATTTATTTTCCACATAATTATATGCATCCAAATGTATAATGTAGTCAGTTTAAATCCAGTATTTCTTATTGATATTAAGTTATGAAGATATTAGTAACGGGTGCAGCAGGCTTTATTGGTGCAGGGGTGTCAAGCGCCTTGCTCAATAGAGGAGATATCGTCATTGGGATAGATAATCTCAATGACTATTATGATGTGAAACTAAAACAGGATAGGTTGCAATTATTAGAATCGAATCCTAATTTTAAATTTATAAAAGTTGATATTGCCGATAATGATTCAATAGCAGAAATATTTACAGATAATCAGCCACAACGAGTGGTGCATCTTGCCGCCCAGGCAGGTGTACGTTATTCGTTAATAAATCCTCATGCATATACTAGCGCTAATATTCAGGGATTTTTAAATATACTGGAAGGTTGCAGGCATAACACTGTTGAGCATCTGGTCTATGCATCTTCTAGTTCGGTGTACGGTGGCAATACTCAAATGCCTTTTTCAATACACCACAACGTTGACCATCCGTATTCATTATATGGGGCTACAAAAAAATCCAATGAGTTAATGGCCCATGCCTATAGCCATTTATATCAAATGCCCACCACAGGGTTAAGGTTTTTTACCGTGTATGGTCCCTGGGGAAGGCCTGACATGTCTTTATTTTTATTTACAAAAAAGATTTTGGCCGGCGAGCCCATAGATGTATTTAATAATGGTCATCATAGTCGCGATTTTACCTATATTGATGACATCGTAGATGGTGTGGTAAATGTTCTGGATTGTGTTGCAACAACTAATGAAAATTGGGATGGCAAAAAACCGGACCCGGGGACCAGTCTGGCAGCTTACCGACTTTATAATATAGGTAATAACAGTCCCGTAGAGCTCATGAAGTTTATTGAAATTATAGAAGATTGTCTGGGAATAAAAGCCATAAAAAATTTCCTGCCCATGCAGGCAGGTGATGTTCCGGCTACATATGCCGATGTCAATGATCTGATTAATGATGTTGATTTTTCACCTTCAACTCCCATAGAGACGGGGGTGGAGAAGTTTATCCAGTGGTATAGGGGATATTACAAGTGATTCCACACCAGAGGAAAATTGCCGTAATAGGATTAGGATATGTGGGATTGCCGGTAGCTGTAGGGTTCTCCAGGATTGGTAAGGTCATTGGGTTTGATATAAATGAAACCAGGATTGACAGTTTAAGACAAGGTATCGATGAGACATTTGAGGTTTCCGCGGAAGAACTGAAAAATACTGAGATTGAATTTACCCACTCACAGGAATCACTCAAGCAGGCAAATTTTTATATTGTTGCCGTGCCAACCCCCATTGATGCCGCCAAGCGTCCGGATCTATCACTGTTATTAAATGCAACTATGCAATTGGCAGATGTTATAGCCCCAGGAGACATTATTGTATACGAGTCGACAGTATACCCTGGGGCAACAGAGGAAGAATGCATCCCGGTCCTTGAAGAAAAATCTGGACTTGAGGCAGGAAAGGATTTTCATGTTGGCTACTCACCCGAACGTATTAACCCCGGGGACAGGGAACATAATTTTACAACAATTAAAAAGGTAGTATCTGCCCAGGATGAAAATACGCTTGCAATTATTGCGGATGTTTATGCAGCGGTGGTTACTGCCGGTGTCTATAAAGCGACCACCATTAAAGTAGCAGAAGCAGCAAAAATTATTGAGAATACACAACGAGACCTGAATATCGCCTTGATGAATGAACTGTCGGTAATCTTTAGAAAAATGGACGTCGATACAGGTGACGTGCTGGATGCCGCAGCGACCAAGTGGAACTTTTTACCATTTAGGCCAGGTTTGGTGGGGGGGCATTGTATTGGGGTCGATCCTTATTATTTAACATATAAGGCTGAAAGTCTCGGTTACTCTCCAGAAGTGATACTGGCTGGCAGGCGGATTAATGATGGCATGGGGGAGTATGTTTGTGAACTGGTCAGGTCCAATATTGCCGATATAGATATTAGC
>JAURPG010000062.1 GCA_030835405.1 Gammaproteobacteria bacterium
ACCGAGGCACTGTAGGCGATGCCTAACATCAATGCCGCGGCAAAATTAAACTGACCGATACTGGTATCGATGGAGAGGGAATCATCTGCCTGGATTTCCCTGATTACCTGGGTGACCACCGCCATGGCAATGGTCACCATCATCATGGAGGCTGCGGTATTGCTTATCCACATTGACAGAAAGCCCGTGGCCACCATAAAACCCAGAACGATCCTGTCAGGAGTGATACCAATGATGCGAATGGTTTGCAGGGCGATACGCCTGTGCAGGTTCCATTTTTCCATGGTAACTGCGATTAAAAATCCTCCCATGTACAGATAGATTAGATGGTTGGCATAGGACAGCGTCACCTGGGTCCCCGGCATGATACCAAGCAGGGGATACAGGAATATTGGAATCAGGGAGGTTGCAGGAATAGGGATTGCTTCGGTCATCCAGAATACCGCCATTAGCGCAGCAACGGCGGCCACATGCTTGGCTGCCACCGGCATGCCCTCCGGGGTGGGCATGAGTACCAGGATGGCAAACAATAAAATGCCGGTTAGTAATCCTATATTTGCTCGAGACATAAGATGCAGTTACAAGTTATACGTTATTGGTCACAAGGATAAAACGATTACATAAGTCATACAAGCTGTTGATAATATTGCAAGATTCAGCAAGCTGTTAAACTTGATGATACTATATGTTGTCCATACACGGTATTTTACATGAAAGTACTAGAGCAACTTAAAAACACTGATCGTATCTTTGCCATGGTAATTATTGCGGTATCAATGGTTTTATACTGGTATATCGGTGGTATGGAGGAACCGTATTCTCCCGGTGCCCTGTCTGCATCAACCTATCCCAGGCTGGTGCTGGGGTGCACCATATTTGTATCCTTACTATTAATTTTTCGGCCTGCCCGACTACCGGCAAAGAGTGATTCAACCTCGCAACGGGGTGTGCTTATCATTATCTTGATGGTGGCCTATATCTCGTTGCTGGAAACGGTTGGATTTTTCATCCTCACGCCTGTCGTATTGATCTTGATTCCAATAGTTGCCGGATTAAAGCGTTATCGATTAATCCTGTTAAGTGTTTTTGTGGTGTTGCTAGGGCTTTATGGGGTTTTTGTTGAAGTCCTTAATATTCCCTTGCCACAGGGATTATTGGGAGAATAGGCGATGTGGGATAATCTGGTATTAGGATTCTCAACCATTGCGACTCTGCCCGCGTTGACAGCGATTGTTTCCGGGGTATTGATCGGTATTCTCTGCGGTGTTTTACCTGGCCTAAGTGCCTCAACGGCAGTCGCCCTGATGGTTCCATTTACTTTTGGTATGGACCCTTTAGTGTCAGTGCTATTGCTGGTTTCGGTTTATCTGGCAGGTGAGTATGGTGGTTCTATTACAGCTATAGCCATAGGCACACCCGGTACACCGCCCGCCGCGGCTACTATGCTGGACGGATATGAACTGACAAAACAGGGCAAGCCCGGTTTGGCGCTGACCACTTCTGTGGTGGCATCCAGTATTGGAGGAATGATCGGTGCCATTGTTTTATTTGCCTTTTCCGAGCCCCTGGCAAGAGTGGCCCTGTCCTTTGGGGCGCCGGAATATTTCTCCCTTGCCGTATTTGGCCTTGCCATCATTGCAAGCCTGGCCAGTGATAACCTGTTAAAGGGATTTTTGATCATGCTCATCGGCCTGTTTCTTACCACCATAGGACTGGACGGGTTTACCGGTGAGGAGCGATATACATTCGGGATACCCAAACTCATGGATGGAATCAGTTTCATCCCGGCATTAATTGGTTTGTTCGCCATGTCCTCGGTATTTTATGATGTTGAGAAAGGTTTTAGCACGGCCAAGTCCGTGGCCCTGTCATTTGCCATGCCCAAATTAAGGGAGCTGGCGGGTCTTTGGAAGGTCTACCTGCATTCTTCTCTGCTGGGGTCCATTATCGGTGTACTACCGGGGGCAGGTGCAACCATTACCGCATTTATTTGCTACAACGAGGTGAAACGGTTTTCCAAAAACAAGGACAAGTTCGGCAAGGGTTGTCTTGAAGGGGTCGCGGCACCAGAGGCCGGTAACAATGCCGTGGTGGGCGGTTCACTGGTGCCATTATTAACGTTAGGTATTCCGGGGTCTGCGACTTCTGCGGTATTAATAGGTGCCTTGATGCTGCACAATATTCAGCCTGGCCCATTATTGTTCCAGACCAACGGCGAAATCGTCTATGGGATATTTGCCGGTCTGTTTGTGGCTTGCATTGCCCAGTTAATTCTGGGCCTGATAGGGGTGCCGTTATGGATCAAGGTGATTTCTGCACCTAAACCCCTGCTATTATCTGTTATTGCGGTGATATCCGTGGTGGGGTCATATGGCTACAATAACAGTATTGTGGATGTATGGGTTATGTTTGCCTTTGGCCTGTTGGGTTATATCCTGAAAAAACTGGATTTTCCAGCATCACCTATCATACTGGCACTGGTGTTGGGAGGTATTCTGGAGGAAAATTTTCGTCGCGCTCTGATTATTTCAGGTGGTGAGTATAAAATATTTATTACCCAACCCATAAGCGCCACACTTTTAGCCATGGCAGTCCTGTCACTGTTAAGCCCGGTGCTGATGAATAGACTGGCCAGAAAGACAAACTAATAAATATAAAACTTTGGAGTAAAGAAGAAGGATGTCTATACAACGTAACCAATTTGCAGAAGTCCCTGTCGAGAGTCAGATCACTGAACGGGCAGCGACATTTATTGAGGGGACTACATTTGAATCCATCCCCAAAGAGGCCATTGCCATTGCTAAACGCTGCCTGCTGGATGGCCTTGGATTATATGTGGCTGGTTCTGACCACGAAACCACTGTGATTCTGGCAAAACTGGCGGCAGACCAGGGTGGAAAACAAGAAGCAGAATTGTTGGGATACCCTGGCACCAGGGTGCCTGCCCCGGCGGCCGCCAGGGTCCTGGGTACCGCAGGTCATGCCCATGACTGGGATGATTCACAGGTCAGTAAAGACCCTGACCATGTGTATGGATTGTTGACCCATCCCACCATTCCGCCCCTGACCGCCTCGCTGGTGATCAGTCAGAAACTGGGTAAGGTTACAGGCGAGGAATTCATATTGGCCTTTCTCACCGGATTTGAAGTGGAATCGAAGATCTCGGAATGGATGTTTTCTCAACATTACAAGAGAGGGTTTCATTCCAGCGGTACAGTGGGGACCTTTGGTGCTTATACCGCAGCGGCCAAAATGCTGGGACTTTGTGGCGATGAACTTCGCCACGGTATTGGTATTGCGGCAAGCCTTGCCGCAGGGATACGCTGTAATTTTGGCACCATGACCAAACCATTGCATGTGGGCAGGGCAGCAGAGAATGGTATTACCGCCGCCCTCATGGCGAGTATGGGGTATACCGCCGACAAGTCCTCACTGGATGGCCCGTGGGGCTATTTTGCTGTACAGGGAGGTGGGGTTACCGAGACCAAAACATTAAATGAAGACTTTGGCAGTCCCTGGTCCATCATTGAGCCAGGTGTCAGTATCAAACCATATCCCTGCGGAGTATTGACCCACCCCACTATCGATTTAATGTTGAAGCTGGTAACGGAACATGACATCCAGCCAGATGCCATTAAACAGGTGACCATTAAGGCCGGTTCAAATATTTTAAATCCCATACGTTATCCCATTGCCCATAACCATCTGCAGGCAAAATTCTCATTACAGGCGGTATTGTCCATGATCGCCCTGAATAGAAAGGCGGGCAAGGTTGAATTTGAAGACGAATTTGTCCAGGGAGAAGCCATGCAGACCATGCAAAAACGTATGGTCACAGAATTTGACCCTGATATAGAGGCAATGGGGTTTGATAAAATGCGTTCTTCGATCCATATTGAATTTGAGGACGGCCATACTGTCTCCGGAGATGCCGATGAACGTTATCGGGGAGGGCCAGAAAATCCATTAACCCTTGAACAGTTGCAGGACAAGGTCAGGAGTTGTTGCGAAGGTGTACTCAATTCGGAACAGACAGAATCCTTAATTGAACAGAGCCAGCAAATCCTGGAAATGGATGATGCGGCACAACTTGCAGGATTAATCCAGGGTGAAGTCGCCAATAAGCTCAAGGTTGCAAACTAATATATAATCAAACGGTCTATGAGTTTAATGTAGCTGTTAAAAAACTGGTCAGGAGAATAAATATGCGGGGGAACACAACAGGTTTGTTAATATCATTTCTGATGGTTATGGTAATCAGCTTTCCCGTCCATGCTAAATACCCGGAAAAACCCATTACCTTGATCTGCTGGTCCAGTGCAGGGTCAGGCCATGATCTCATGGCGAGAATGATCGCAAAAATTGGTGAAGAATATCTTGGCCAACCCATTGTTGTGGTCAATAAAGAGGGTGGCTCCGGCAAAGTGGCTATGAGTTACGTCCTGTCACAAAGACCAGATGGTTATACCCTGATGACCAATACCCGGAGCATGACAGAATTATTTCCCGATCCCAATGGCAGACTGTCCATAGACGATTTTAAATATATTAGCCGGGTAGTAAGAGACCCGTTTGTCATGCTGGTGAGGGAAGACAGCCCGTATCAATCCCTGGAAGACCTGGTGGCGGCGGCAAAAGCCAATGCCAATCAAATTACGATTGGCGGTTTCAGCATCAAGTCAGTTGATGAGAGCCTGGTTAAGGATTTTGAAGCCGAGGCGGGTATCCAGTTGAATTATATTCCTTACCGTGGTGGAAGTGAGCCTGTGGTGGCTGTTTTAGGTGGCCATATAGACGTTGCCATAGCCAACCCCAGTGAAATGATTGCCAATTATGAGGCAGGTAAGTTAAGGGTACTGGCCTTGGCAACAGAGGAGCGGTTTGCTCCGTTTGATGAGGCACCGACATTCACTGAAAAAGGTTATAACGTGGTCACAGAACACTGGCGAGGCGTGATGGCATCGAAACAGGTGCCGGATGATGTCGTGACAAAAATTGATGCCATGTTGTCAAAAGTGGTCGAGCACCCGGAATTCAAGCAGTTCATGACCAACGCCAATATGTACAACGGGTACTTGTCTGTTGAACACTTTGCCGAACTCGTGAAGCAACAGACAAATATGCAGTAACAATAAAATGGTTGAAAGTGAAAAGTTAGAATCTGAAGTGGATTGATTGACTTTTCACTTTCACTTTTAGACTCTAGTATCCAAGTTCCTTGTCCACCACATTGAACAGCTTGTCTCCATTAATATAACGCCTGAGGTCTTCCCTGACCACTAGCCAGAGACGCCAGCGGCCTTGATCCGTCATGGCAGCAATATGTGGTGTGATAATAATATTAGGTAAAGTCCAAAGTTCATGGTCAGCGGGTAAGGGTTCAGGATCAGTCACATCCAGGCCCGCCGCAGTCAGCCTTCCGTCTTTAAGTGCAGCAATCAGATCATCGCTAACAGTAGTTTCTCCCCGGCCAACACTTATATAATATGCTCCCTTTTTTACAGCATTAAAAAATCGATTATCAAACATGCCTCGGGTGTCATCAGTCAGCGGCAGGGTGTTAATGACAAAATCAGCCTGTTTTGCCAGATCATATACCTCATTGGACAGTCCAACATACTCAACAAAATCAGGCCCTTCCCGGCTAGAGTTGCGCGTTGCCAAAACTCGTATTCCCAGGGCATTAGCGCGATATGCGACCTCTGTGCCGATACCACCCAATCCTACGATCAGCATGGTCTTGCCCTTGATTTCGATTATCGGGATACCAGCGGCACGACGGAGCCAATTTTGATCTATCTGTGCCGAATGTAACTGTATCAAACCCCGGCTCATCATCATCATCATGGCAATGACATGCTCTGATATGGGTGGCCCAGAAGTATGCTGAGCGTTCGTCAGGACAAAATCCTTTTTTGCAGTTTCAGGCGTTATACAGTCATCGACACCATGGGCAGAATGTTGTAACCAGAGCAGGTTTTTAGCATTAAGCATATCTTTAACGTTACAACGACTGATCAACACCTCGACCTTATCTACGATATCTTCGTCAAGGTTATTGCCGACAGGGACAATCTCCACGTCCCCCGCTACATCCCTGGCGGCTTCGATCATCATTTGTTGTTCTTCCTTGTCAGGGCTGAACCTTGCAATATTTATATAGACCTTATCCGGTTTTTTCCAACGCGGCAGGTCCCTCATTGCAATATCAGATTCTTCCAGTCTCAATTCCTCTATCAGGCTCAAGGTTTGTTGATCCAGATCCTGTGCAATTGTGAATGTTGAAAAGAAACTGAAGATTAGTATTGAAAATAATTGCTTGTTTATTTTTTTCATAGTGTCTTCCGGGTGGTGTCTTAATATCGCTTACTATATGGAAAATATGCCTGGTCTTAAATATATTTTAATAATGTAATGGTATTTTCACATTCCTTGCAAACTGACATGGAATTTTCCTTTGTAAATCAGGGAGATCTGGTCGCAGCTATATATATCGTATTGATTGTTCCTGGATAATATGTGAAGTTTAATGATCGGTAACAACGCTGAAAAAATTACGAATCTTTATTTATATTTGAATATCGAGGATAAATCGATGGGCCTAAAACTGATTAATGACAAGTTTACCAATACTGCAAACCAGCTTCAGACCTTTTCATGGGAATTACTCAGGGTTATGTCAGGCCTGATGATGATGGTTGGACATGGTTATGGAAAGATGTTTGGTGAAAAGAAGCAACCCTTTACCGGTGGCCTGGATTTTTTCGGACTGGATGTCGGCATAAATATGCTTTGGGTTGCAGGTTTTATTGAATTTTATGTGGCCATCCTCGTGGTCTTGGGTCTGTTCACCCGCTGGGCCGCATTACTCATCGCAATTTTAATGGTAATGGCGTACTTGAATTCACATCCTGCCTGGTTCCCTACCTTTAACGGTGGAGAATTGGCAACCGTCTATTTTTGCGTATTTCTTGCTATTTTTGCATATGGGCCGGGCCCGTTCAGTCTGGATGCAAAACTATTTGGTAATAAAACTCGCTAAATTCAGTTCCAGGCGTGTAAGAAATATGGAACCGGGTAAAAATCCATCGAATTTCATACTAGAGTGTATGAATTCATCATTTAATTACGCTAAACTTGGATTATTTACAATACCTGTTTAGGAATACAGCCTGGGGGCAAAACATGTCTAAGAAATTTACCCTTAACATCGACGGAAAGTCGCAAGTTATTGAAGCCGATCCCGATATGCCGTTGTTGTATGCATTGATGAACGATCTGGGAAAGAAAGGTCCAAAGTTTGGTTGTGGCCTTGCCCAGTGTGGTGCCTGTACAGTAATTCAGGATGGTGTGGCGATTCGTTCCTGTGTGACACCTGTGTCGGCAGTTACCGGAAAAATACGTACCCTGGACAGTATCGGTACAAAAGAAAATCCACACCCTGTACAAAAGGCCTTTATTGAAGAAGAAGCGGGGCAATGTGAGTATTGTATAAATGGCTGGTTGATGACTGCTGTGGCGTTTCTGGAAGAAAATCCAAAACGCACAGACCAGGAAATACGGGATCACCTGGCGGGCCTGCAATGCCGTTGTGGAACCCATATGGCAATTCTGAGAGCAGTCAGAAAGGCCGCTGATGAGATGGCAGGATAGGAGGGGAGAAAAATGTTAGAAGAACTGACCCAATTAAAGATTGCAAGACGAGACCTGCTGGTAAATTCACTTAAAGGCGGAGGCGCCCTGGTACTGGGGGCCTCATTACCTATAGATGCATTGATGGCGGCAGCCCATGATTTTCCGCCGGCCAGAGATTTAGACCCCACAAAGCTCAGCACCTGGATTGCTGTGCATAATGACGGCAGTGTGACCGCCTACTGGGGCAAGATGGACATGGGACAGGGCGTGGATACCGCTATAGCACAGCTGGTGGCCGAAGAACTGGATGTAGATATTGACCGGGTAAACACCTTTTTTGGTGACAGTTTTGTCGCCGCCGATCAAGGGGGTGCCAGCGGTAGTACCGGTTGCAGTAATTCCGGCGTGGCATTAAGACAGGCCGCTGCCGAGGCCAGGATGGTGCTGGTTGACAAGGCCGCTGTAAGACTTGGTGTTTCTGCCGATCAGTTGACTGTCAATAATGGAATAGTGTCTGCAAAAAATGATAGCTCAAAGCGGGTATCTTATGGCGACCTCATTGGTGATGAATTCTCGACTGTTAAGCTTGAGTGGAATGGTAGATATGGCAACAGTCTCTCCTTAAATGGGAAGGCAAAATTAAAGGACTTCTCCGAATATAAAGTTGTCGGGACTTCAGTTGGCCGCAAGGACATAGCCGGTAAGATGATCCCGGAGATTGAGTTTGCCTCCCATGTACGCGTTGAGGGAATGTTGCATGGAAGGATGATCAGACCACCGTCAGCGGGAGCAAAACTCGCCTCTGTCGATGAAGGTTCCATCCACCATATCCGTGGCGCGAAAGTTGTCCATGAAAAAGACTTTATCGGTGTCGTGGCTGAGAATGAATGGGATGCCATCAAGGCCTCAAGAGAATTGAAGGTCAACTGGGACGAGTCCGATTCAGGTTTTCCAACCACCTCGGAAGAATTGCACGACTATATTCGTCAGGCAGAAGTTGAAAAGTCTGAAAATGATACGGATATTGGTGACGTGGATGCTGCAATCTCAGGTTCTTCGCATGTGGTCCAGGCTGAATATGAATGGCCTTTTCAGACCCATGCACGCATGGGACCGGCACTGGGTGTGGCAGATATTCAGGGCGGAGAGGGAACCGTATGGACAGATTCTCAGAAGTTTTATGATGGTGCCATTCTTGCTTCAAAATTCATGGGGGTTTATGAGAAGGACAAACCAGTTCCGGTACGTGCTATCTGGGCACCTGGCCCCGGTTCTTACGGACGTTCAGACTCTGGTGATGGTGTCGCCGATGCTATTGTTTTGTCCATCAAGACTGCTGCACCAGTACGGGTCCAGTGGATGCGCGATGAAGGTCATGCCTGGGACCCCAAGGGACCTGCATCTGTCATCACCACGCGTGGTGCCATTGATAATAATGGGAATGTCACCGCATATGATTACCAGCTAAAAGGCTTTACAAGACAGGACGTCAGTTCCAGGGAAAATGGTCCCGGCGAAACCCTGGCAGGCCATTTACTTGGTCATAATAGGCCCAAGCGCTACACCATGCAGCAACCGGCCAATTCATACGGTTTTGCCAACAAGCGTCATGGCTGGTCAACTGTGAAACCATTACGGGAGATGGCTTCGCCATTGCGAACATCACATTTTCGTGACCCCTATGGGCCGGAAGTACATTTTGCCTCTGAGTCATTTATCGATGAACTGGCATATGCGGCCGGGGTGGATCCGGTGGCATTTCGCATCAAATATGTAACTGATCCCCGCGATTCAGCCGTACTTAAGGCAGCGGCAGAGCTGGCTAACTGGCAACCCAGGACGGCACCCCGGAAATTAAAAGGCGCAGATGGTACGTTGATAGGTACGGGGGTTTCCTATGCCCAGCGTAATAATGCTACCAATGCAGTTATTGCAGAGATTGAGATTAATCCCCGGACCGGGAAGCTCTGGGTGCGCCGTTTCTTTGTCGGATCAGATTATGGGTTGATTATCAATCCATTTACCCTGGACCGGACTATTGAAGGTAATTTGATTCAGTCACTGAGCCGTACCTTGTATGAAGAAGTCAGGTTCGACAGGAAAACAGTCCTTTCACGAGATTGGGTCAGTTATCCCATCTTGTCCTCGCTGGATGCCCCGGAGGAAGTGAAGATCACCAAGATCAACCGACCTGAGTTGGGACCAAAAGGCGCGGGTGAACCGGTCATGCGTGTCGTCCCTGCTGCGATTGCCAATGCTGTATTTGATGCCACAGGTGTCAGGATCCGTAAAATACCGTTGACACCTGAGAGGATCAAGGCCGCGCTGGACATGGCCTGAGACCGACAAAGCCACATATACACACAGCCCCTGTATGCCTTAGACGGCGACAGGGGCTTTTTTTATTTGCTTAGATACAAAACGTTCTCATTTAGACCCTTCGTAAACTATAAATAAAAACATCATTTCGCTGACAGAACAGAGTGTAATCGGTATAATCTGGCGGCATCTCTGGTATAGCGAATTTTGACTTCATCATGCTTGAAAATTATCTGCCAATTTTGATTTTTATCTGCATTACCCTGGTGATGGGTATCGGGTTTTTTGTTGTCGGGAAACTGCTTGGTCCCAGCAATCCAGACAGTGAAAAGATGTCACCTTACGAGTGCGGATTTGAGGCCTTTGAAGACGCCAGGATGAAATTTGATATTCGTTATTATCTGGTTGCAATCCTGTTTATCATCTTCGATCTTGAAATTGCATTCTTTTTTCCCTGGGCCGTTGCCTTACGCGAGATTGGCATGGTTGGTTTCTGGGCGATGATGTTATTTTTGGGGGTATTGGTAATTGGATTTATCTATGAATGGCGTAAAGGTGCTCTGGAATGGGAGTAGATGAAAAAATCCATGAAAAGGGTATTGTAACCACGACGGTTGATAATGTGGTTAACTGGGCCCGTACCGGTTCCATGTGGCCAATGACTTTTGGTCTTGCCTGTTGTGCTGTTGAAATGATGCATGCTGGAGCGTCCCGGTATGATATGGACAGGTTTGGTATTGTATTTCGACCCAGTCCCAGACAGTCCGATGTGATGATTGTTGCCGGTACGCTGGTGAATAAAATGGCCCCGGCATTACGCAAGGTCTATGACCAGATGCCAGATCCAAAGTGGGTAATCTCCATGGGGTCCTGTGCAAATGGTGGTGGCTATTACCATTATTCATATGCCGTGGTCCGAGGTTGTGATCGAGTTGTCCCCGTTGATATCTATGTACCAGGGTGTCCTCCTACCGCAGAAGCATTGCTATTTGGTATTTTACAACTTCAAAAGAAAATTAAACGCGGAAAAACCAAGGTCTTACTGTCAAGATAGGGATGTCTTCAGGATTTATGTCGGAACATATGGAAAAATTTCACAGTCAACTGGAAGAGTTTTTTAGAGACAGGCTCATTTCATCAACTCTTTATCGCGAACAGATCACTCTGGAAGTTGATGCGGCTGATGCCATTCATGTATTAACTGACCTCAAAGATAATCCAGAATTCCAGTTTGAAGAATTAATCGATCTCTGTGGAATAGATTACCTGAGTTATGGTAAGGCCGATTGGGAAACCCAGAGTACGACAAATTCCGGTTTCAGTCGTGGTGTCAGTCAGGATGTATATGATGACCAACTGAATAAACCTGCACGATTTGCAGTGGTTTACCATTTACTCTCTATTTCACATAATCGCAGGATTCGAATTCGGGCATACATTCATAACGAACCGCCTCGCATAGATTCTGTGGTGGATCTTTGGTCATCGGCAGACTGGTTTGAACGAGAAGCATTTGATCTATTTGGGATATTGTTCGAAGGGCATCCGGATTTAAGAAGAATTCTTACTGATTATGGGTTTATTGGACATCCATTTCGTAAGGACTTCCCACTGGAAGGTAATGTTGAGGTCAGGTATGACCCGGATAAAAAACGTGTCGTATATCAACCGGTATCCATAACAAACCGTGTGCTGGTGCCAAAGGTGATTCGCCATGACAACCGGTTTGAGAAAACAGAACCATCTGAAACCGAATAAAAAAATATAAAGCCACAGAGGGCACAGAGAACATAGAGAAAAAATAAAAATGTTTTGTAAAAGTCTCTCTAGATTTTTGTAGCAATAAAAGAAATAACATAGAAAAAAATACATTAAGCCACTCAGAATACAGAGCACATTACGATAATGAAAAAAATTATATTAATTCTCTGTGTCCTCTATGGCTGGAACTAAAAATTAAATATGCCTGAAATTAAAAACATGACCATGAACTTTGGACCGCAACATCCGGCGGCCCATGGTGTATTGCGTCTGGTTCTGGAAATGGACGGTGAAACTATTGAGCGAGCCGATCCACATATTGGCTTGTTACACAGGGCAACAGAAAAGCTCGCCGAGAGCAAACCTTATAACCAGAGCATTGGCTATATGGACAGGTTGGATTATGTGTCCATGATGTGTAACGAACATGCCTATGTCCTGGCCATTGAAAAGATATTGGGTATCAGCCCCCCCATCAGGGCGCAGTATATCCGTGTTATGTATGATGAGATCACCCGCATCCTGAATCATTTATTGTGGTTGGGATCTCATGGCCTGGATGTGGGTGCCATGACCATGTTCCTGTATTGTTTTCGAGAACGCGAAGACCTCATGGATTGTTACGAGGCAGTGTCCGGTACCCGGATGCATGCAACGTATTACCGGCCTGGCGGGGTCTATCGTGATCTTCCCGATTCCATGCCGCAATACACACCTTCACAATGGAAGAATGAAAAAGAGGTGGCAGAACTAAATGCCAATCGTCAGGGCTCATTACTGGATTACATTGAGTCATTTACTGACAGGTTCCCCGGGTGTGTTGATGAATATGAAACTCTGTTGACAGAAAACCGTATCTGGAGACAGCGTACAGTGGGTATCGGTGTTGTTAGTCCTGAACGCGCTATGCAATTGGGATTTACCGGTCCCATGCTTCGTGGTTCAGGAATCGAGTGGGACCTGAGAAAGAAACAGCCTTATGAAGTTTATGATCAGATGGATTTTGACATTCCGGTTGGTGTGAACGGAGATTGTTATGATCGTTATCTGGTCAGGATTGAAGAAATGCGACAGTCCAACCGAATTATTAAACAATGTATAGATTGGTTACGTGCCAATCCAGGACCGGTTATGTTGGATAATCATAAGGTTAGTCCGCCAAAACGCGAAGAAATGAAAGATGACATGGAATCATTGATTCATCATTTTAAATTATTTACCGAAGGCTATTGTATCCCTGAAGGGGAATGCTATGTCGGTATAGAACATCCCAAGGGGGAGTTTGGTATCTACCTCGTTTCTGATGGTGCAAATAAACCTTATCGTTTGAAAATACGTGCACCAGGTTTTGCTCATTTGGCTTCAATGAATGAAATGGTTAATGGGCATATGCTGGCCGATGTAGTAGCGGTAATTGGAACACAGGACATTGTGTTTGGGGAAATTGACAGGTAAAGCGATAAAAATTCATGACAAAAGAAACACAACATTTATCGGAACATGCCAGGGAAGAGATTGATCGCTGGATTAAAAAATATCCAGAGGATCAAAAACAATCTGCCGTACTTGCAGCATTACGGGAAGTACAGCATGAAAATAATGGTTATCTAACAACAGAGTTGATGGATGCCGTTGCAGAATATCTTGGTATGCCAAAAATTGCTGTTTATGAAGTTGCCAGCTTTTATTCTATGCTGGAAACCACTCCGGTAGGCAGGCACAGTATCTCAATCTGTACCAATATCTCCTGCATGCTTTGTGGATCTGATGAAATTGTCAAACATGTGGAAAATAAGCTGGGAATCAAGACAGGTGAATCGACACCCGATGGCAAATTTTATCTGAAGCAGGAAGAGGAGTGTTTGGCAGCCTGTTGTGGTGGGCCGATGATGATGATAGACCATATATATTATGAAAACCTGACCCCTGAAAAAATTGATGAGATATTGGATAAGCTGGACTAACTATGGATAAGAATATTAATCAGGTATGTTATGCCACAGTGGGAATGCAGGATCCCTGGTCACTTGAGAATTATCTCAAATTGGGTGGCTATGAAGCTTTAAAAAAAATCATCAATGAAAAAATCACACCTGAACAGGTTATTGAAGAAGTTAAGAGTTCGGGTCTGAAAGGCAGGGGAGGCGCCGGTTTTCCTGCCGGGCTGAAATGGAGTTTTATGCCGGCAAATTATGACGGTCCAAAATACGTAGTATGTAATTCTGACGAAAGTGAGCCTGGAACCTGTAAGGACCGCGATATATTACGATTTAACCCCCATGCGCTGGTGGAAGGAATGACCATTGCCTGTTATGCCATGCGTACAGAAGTTGGTTATAACTATATGCGTGGGGAGTTTATGGACGAACCCTATATGCGATTTGAAAATGCCCTTAAAGAAGCTTATGAGAATAATTTTCTTGGGCAAAACATACTGGGGTCTGAGATTTGTATAGACGTCTATGCCACCCTGGGGGCAGGTGCCTATATCTGCGGTGAAGAAACTGCCTTACTGAATTCCCTTGAAGGTAAAAAAGGCCTGCCGAGATTTAAACCACCCTTTCCGGCAAATTTTGGTTTATATGGCAAACCTACCACGATTAATAATACCGAAACCTATTCATCTGTACCCTCCATCATTCGCAATGGTGGTAAATGGTTTGCTGATATGGGTGTCCCAAATAGTGGCGGAACAAAGTGCTTTTCAGTCAGCGGTCATGTCAATAATCCGGGTAATTTTGAAGTCCCCATGGGGATGCCGTTTAGCGAATTATTGGAACTGGCGGGCGGTGTCAGGGGCGGCAGGAAATTAAAAGCAGTTATCCCGGGTGGTTCATCTGTGCCCGTGGTCCCTGGCGAGATGATGCTTGAGGCAAATATGGATTATGACTCCATTAAACAAACAGGGTCAGCACTGGGGTCAGGAGCAGTTGTGATTATGGATGACACCACTTGTATGGTCAGGATGTTATGCAGGATATCTCGTTTTTATTATGCGGAATCCTGTGGTCAGTGCACACCTTGCCGAGAGGGGACAGGTTGGTTGTACCGTATGTTATGTCGAATTCTTGATGGTAAGGGCGTTAGAGAAGATATGGACAAACTGGTAGATGTTGCCAACAAGATTGAAGGACGGACTATTTGTGCCCTGGGTGATGCTGCAGCTTGGCCGGTACAGAGTTTCCTGAAGCATTATCGACATGAATTTGAATACATGATTGAAAATGGTGGCAAGAGCATCGTTGATAGTCCGGATTACAAAGCAGCTTGAACTGTGAAAAAGTAAAACGTAAGACGTAAAACGAGATGAAAATGGACAGTCGGTTTACGTTTTACATATTACGTTTAACCAGAATTGATGAGTAACAAAGTGACAGACAACAATACAGTAACAATTGAAGTTGATGGTAAGGAGCTAAAAGCACGCAAGGGCCAGATGTTGATCGAGGTCACAGATGCCAATGACATCTATGTGCCCCGGTTTTGCTACCATGAAAAACTGACAGTGGCTGCGAATTGTCGTATGTGTCTGGTGGAAGTTGAGAAGGCGCCGAAACCATTACCTGCCTGTGCAACACCGGTTATGGATGGCATGAAAGTCCAGACCCAATCTGAATATGCCCGCGAAGCACAAAAATCGGTAATGGAATTCCTGTTAATTAACCATCCGCTGGATTGTCCTATCTGTGACCAGGGAGGGGAATGTGAACTTCAGGACCTCGCCATGGGGTATGGATCGGATGTTTCCCGTTACCAGGAAAAGAAACGGGTTGTGAAAGATAAAAATATCGGACCGTTAGTACAGACGGAAATGACCCGGTGTATTCACTGTACCCGTTGCGTCAGGTTTGGTGAGGAAATTGCCGGACTGCGCGAACTGGGCGCAACCGGCAGAGGTGAACATGTGGAAATTGGCACCTATGTCGAAAAGAGCATGGTATCGGAACTGTCAGGTA
>JAURPG010000063.1 GCA_030835405.1 Gammaproteobacteria bacterium
AGCCAGGCACCAAGGCTGTTATCAAAATTACGTACCATAGCTGCATTCAGTTTTAAAAAGAGTATTGGCCATCCAATGATGTATCCTCAGAACCACCTGAGTTATTGTGCCAATTTCCTGCAAATGATGTTTTCCGTGCCGGCAGAGCCTTATGAGGCTGATGAAGATGTGGTAAAAGCCTTAAACATGTTATTAATACTACACGCCGATCATGAGCAGAACTGTTCTACTTCAACTGTGAGACTGGTAGGGTCAAGCCAGGCGAATATGTATGCCTCCGTTAGTGCCGGCATACTCGCCTTATGGGGACCGTTACATGGTGGTGCCAATCAGGCCGTGATTGAGATGCTGGAACAGATCCATAATTCCGGTACAAGCTGCAAGGATTTTATCGCCAGCGTGAAAGACAAGGATTCAAAGTCACGGTTAATGGGGTTCGGTCACCGGGTCTACAAGAGTTATGACCCGCGGGCCAAGATACTTAAAGAAATGACCGATCTGATACTCTCCAAACGTGGGGTGAATGACCCTCTACTGGACCTTGCCAAGGAGATGGAAGAAACTGCACTTTCTGACCCTTATTTTGTTGAACGAAACCTGTATCCAAATGTGGATTTCTACAGCGGTCTTTTATATAAGGCCATGGGGATCCCGGTGAATATGTTTACTGTGATGTTTGCCATCGGTAGGTTGCCGGGCTGGATCGCCCACTGGAAGGAAATGATGGATGATCCCCAAACCAAGATTGGTCGACCCAGGCAGATTTATACCGGAGAAAAGCTTCGAGATTACATACCGATTGATCAGCGAAAGTAAGCTGAATTTATGATCAGGATAGCTAAATATTTTCTGATCAGTTTCTGTTTTCTGGCTATGGTATTCACATCCAGTCTGTTGCTGGCTCAAAACGATCATTCCCGGGGAGATCAGCCAGAAGCGGAATTTCACATGGCAAGGTTGATCTACTCTCCCAGTACCAATAGCAACAGGGGATACTGGCGTCAGATGTGGGCAATCGATTATCCAGCGGCAGAATATCATTTTACCCGGGGGATTCGTCGCCTTACCCATTTGGATACAGCAGGGGACAGTATTCACCTGCAGGTCACTGATGACAGAATTTTTGATTATCCCTGGTTGTTTGCCCAACAGGTGGGTACCTGGTCATTAAATAATACTGAGGCCTTACGTCTAAGGGAATACCTGTTGCGAGGTGGGTTTCTCATCGTGGATGACTTTCACGGAAATTATGAATGGGCGGTCTTCACTAATAGTATCCGTAAGGTTTTTCCCGACAGGCCAATTCTGGATTTGGAAGATGGAGAAGAGATCCTGCATGTATTTTATGACCTGGATCGCAATACGCAAATTCCCGGCCGTAGGCATCTATACCGGACCATGAGTGGTGAAATAGATGCGCAGTTACATGGTCCCGCCACCTGGCGGGGAATCTACGACGACGATGGACGATTAATGGTGGCGATCAATTTTAACATCGACATGGGAGACGCCTGGGAGCATGCCGATGACCCGGTCTATCCGGAACCTATGACGGCACTGGCGTATCGGTTTGGGATTAACTACCTGATTTATGCCTTCACCCACTAGAACTATTTAAAATTGACGATTTTTTGTACATGCATTTTTCTCGCCTTTCTCAAATGCTTATTAACTGATGTGTAAACACCGCTATTCGAAAGGTTCGGGCCTCGCCTGAACAATAAATAGACTAATTTTAAATTAGTTCCAGCCGACATATATTTCTGGCGAACGCCAGAATCTAATCAATTATAGAGTCCGCTTTGCTAACACCAATTTCATACTGGATAGCGTGTTGTCCTGTGTAGGCATACCGGGACGTGTGTAACAGGATCGGTCTGGTAAAGACCGTACTCATAATTCCTGCTTTCGCGGGAATGACAGAAATAATGCGGTTCCGGTCATATTGCTTTTAACGTCTTATTAATAAATCTTGTAAATCCTGTCTATTTACTGGATTCCCGCTTTCGTGGGAATGGCAAAAATATGATGGTTCCGGTCATATTACGTTTAACGTCTTACTAATAAATCTTGTCTATTTATTGATCAATATTACTCGTGGCATCCAGGTTTTGCGTGTTCTCGCCCTGTTCCCAGATGTGGATTTGGCCAATTAACTGCTGGGGTTGAATACCTTTCGGGGCCTGCCCAAGGTCTGCAGCCAAACCTGGATCCAGATATTCAATCTTGCCTCCCACCATGGTCATCAAGGGCCTGATGGTCTTGAGCATGGAATCGGGGACAGCGTCTTCGTCAAAGTAATCCTTATTAAGTACTTGTAGATCGGCATATTTATCTATCTCAAGTGTGCCCATCTGATCTTCCTTAAACAGGTAATAGGGTGCCCATGTTGTAGCGGTCTTCAGTGCCAGTATCCGGTTAATGCGTTGCTCCGGTCCCAGTACCCCCTGATCGGTTTGTCGGGTGACCATTTGCCCCAGGTAATAAAAATGTCCAACACCCGCCACCGCATGTGTGTCAGATTCATATACCACCATCACCCCACCATCGAGCATGGATTTCATGGGAACCAGCCAATCCAGGTACTGGGCACCATAATCTGCTTCTACCTCGGGGCCATCACCACCGATATATTTTGGTGCACAGCTCATGATCATGCCCAGCTTCTTCAACCTGGGGATCTGTTCCGGCCTTGGGTTGAGGCGGCAATGGTCTGATGCATGGCGCTTGGCCTGAATTTGTTCTATGGACATGCCTGCCCTCTGGGATCCTTGCTCGATCATATCCATGGTTATATCCAGGGTCCGGTCCCCGGCGATATGGGTATTGGAAAACCGGAGATCTGCCGCCGCATATGCGCGGGTGTAATCATTTCTGCCGCGGAGCATCTCCCGTTCCTTAATCTCTGGCCGGGCCTCGATGGTGGTGGCCAGCAGGGGATAGGCCCCGTCGTTAGACGTGGTGCTCCAGGCGTTGAACCAGAGCATGTCGGTGCCATAACCGCGAAAGTCATATAAAAGGTATGGATGCAGGGGCATGGTACGGTAGAAACTGGGGCCCAATCCGTAGGCCACCCGGGTTGCCAATCGGCTCTCGGCATCCAGTGCCAGTACCGCGGCAAGTTGTTTGTAGGATTCAACAGAGCTTGACCAGGCGGTGGTACCATAGGCTGCCCATTCTTTTATCTCCTGACCGATCATCGCTATCTGGGTTTGCATGTCGTAGAGTTCTTCAGCAAACAACAATCGGTCAACCGTGGCGGATAACACAATACCTGTCTCAGGGTCCATTTCCGGGTATTCACCGCCGAAGTATTTTCCATAGGTTTCCATGGCCCGGGTATTCATTACCCCACGATTACCTTCAATGACAATTCTTTGTACTGCATTTCTGGCATCCAGCATCTGCCGGGTCAGTATCTGGTGGTTTCTAATTGCGACGTCACTCTGAATACCGGCCACACGTCTTGGCCAACTGATGATAACCCAGTCATCTTCTTGTAATGTGGACTTGAGATCTGTAACCAGGTCGAGGGTTTTATTTACAATATCATTCCAGTCATCACCATCCTCTGCTGAGATACTGTATGTCTTGTCATCCAGGGGAGGGCCCCAGTGTCCCTGTGCATAGTCCCAGATATGGGCATGGGTATCGACAATGCCGGGGATCACAGTCCTGCCTTTGACATCAATGACGTTTGTATCTGGTCCTGCCAGTTGCCGTATGTCTGTATTTGTCCCAAGATCAAAAATCACCCCGTCGCGTACCGCCATAGCCTGATAGGTTGAGCCGATATTGGTATTGACACCATAATCGTCCATGCTCACGAGGTTTGCATTGATTATTATGACATCCGCGTAGTGGAGTAGACGTTGATCGATCTGTTGGGCGTTGACTGACAGGCAAACAACAGGTAGTAACGAGTAAATAAATAGCTTAACTGGATTCTTCATTTAAGAACCTCACATCATTAGTAATTTTTTGGTCGGATGATATTTACTTATGTTTCCTGTCTTTTGAATTTCCTGGCCACGACAAATGAAATCAAGAGTATGCCCAACAGTGCTCCGATTAATACAGGTAACTGAATTGAAGCATTGTCATTTTGATTACCCGTCTCAACCTGAGTGGTTCTGGTTTGAGCAGTGATGTTGGTTTCTATATTAGTCTGTTGTGCCAGTTCCTTAGTCGACTGTGGAGTAGCAGTTGCAGTCGGTTCTTTTTGTACATAGGTCCCTGTCTCAGGGTCATATTCATAACCATAGTTGTCTGTATAGGGAATGAAATAGTCCTCATCCACAGCTACTGTTGGCGTGGAAAAAAGTATCAGAAACAAGATCGTAATCAATGCAGTGATTCGTATTTCTATAATGACATTCATGTTTAGTACCTTTATAGATTTTGGCCTTTTCTGTCAGTATATTTATTATGAACGGATAGTATAGCCAGTTTTATTAATTGTCGAAAAAAAGGGGATAATTGAGGTTCGCTGATGTGGTGGAATATCAAAAATTGCACCAATAATGGCGAATATCTATACTTCGAATCACATATTCATGTATTTTGATAATCTATTATAAAAAATGGTCATGGGGGAAGTTATGAAATTATCCAAAATAGTCAGTGCATTCTTATTCCTTATATATTCTGTCGTTGCTATGGCACAGGCGCCGGTATCACCACCCGCCGACCATCCAGACAAAACAGAACAGGTAGAACCATTCAACGTTATCGATAATATATATTTTGTCGGACGTTATGTTCAGGAAGGCTCTTATCTGGTTACAGGCTCAGAGGGACATCTCTTAATTGATACCGGTTATGATGAGTCTGTCCCTATCATTGTGGCCAATATCAGGAAGCTGGGATTCAACCCGGATGATATAAAATATATTATCGGTGCCCATGCCCATAGTGATCATCTTGATGGTCATGCCAGGATGCAGGAAATGACCGGGGCATCCATCCTCTCATCTGCCCCAGATGTTGAGGTCACTGAGAACGGCGGCGCAACAGATTTCAGACCAGGTAATTGGCGACCTTCCAAGGTCGATCGGGTTGTTGAAGACGGTGAAGTGATTTCATTAGGTGATGCCAGCGTTACCGTCCACTACACACCGGGACATACCAGAGGGGCGGTTTCATTTACCATGAATGCAGTAGAAGAAGGACAAAATTACAATGTGATATTAATGGGTGGGGTCAGGATCGCCGCAAGACCTGTGTTTGGTCATCCGCAATATCCCAATATGGCATCGGACTTTGCCTCAACATTTGAAAAACTGAAAAAAATGCCCGTCGATGTTTATCTGGGCTCTCATGGCTATTGGTATGGACTGGGTGAGAAGATGAAGCGGATGAAGGCGGGGGAGGGATTTCGGGCCTTTATCGATCCTGAAGGATACAAGCGGGCCATAGACGGTTGGCAGCAGCAATTTATTGACCAGATCGTTTCTGAAGGGATGGAAATGGCCAACTAGTCCATGCTTTTTTAAGATACACAAATGAAAAGTCCTGGTGGATAATTTATGTCTGCCGGGATTTTTTTCTTTTAACTCGATGACATTTCCCGACAATTATATTAGTTACTGAGCAGAGAGATATTATGAAAAAATTCATCAGTGGTATGTTCTCAACCTTATTTCTTGTGTTTAATATCTCCACGGCCTTTTCCCAGGGTCTGGATCCCATATTGATTGATTATCCCGACAGTATCATTATCAATGCCAATGTAGTGAGCATGGATGATGCGGGTATTAATGAGAATGTCGGTGCCACCTACCAGGCTATGGCCATAAGGGACAACAGGATATTGAAATTAGGAACCACAAATGAAATCACAGCATTGGCCGGACCGGATACGACGGTTTATGATGTTGGCGGCCGCACCGTGGTGCCCGGTATTATCGATACCCATGCTCATATCTGGCAGTATGCTCAGAGTCACTGGGGCCCGAAGCTCGGAAATCAGTTTGATATTACAGCCGAGGACGGGGAAACCTGGCAGGACGTCATCGATAAGACCTTGAAACTTGCCAGTGACGTTAAGCAGCAGTTTGAGCCTGATGAGTGGGTGCTGATCAACTGGCCGAGAAAAGTGGCCGGGCTGGACAAGAACGTAGCCATTCGTACCCATCAGATCATGACCCGGCAGATGCTGGATGAGGCCAATTCCACCCAAAGGATCGCCATCCTGGGTAATCGTGGCGTCATGAATACCCTGGCCATGGAAACCTATGGCACTTATTTTAATGGTGACTATCCGCCGGAGATTGATCCAGAGACCGGAATTGTCATCTCCGCGACAGTTTACCGCCACCTGTTTGCAGAAGAGTTATATGATCTGACTGCCACCATGGCCATGATAGAACAGGAAATAAGGGAATGGACAGCCTACGGTACCACCACGTTTTCCAGTTCTATTGAGTCGTTCCGACAGATGACCGCGGTATTGGCTCTGGATAAAGAGGACCGCCTTGCCACTCGTGTCGCCTATGGGTTAGGTAATACCTTTTACATTACTATGAAGTTCCATCCCTATCTCGGTTATGACTTTGTCGGCTACGGCACCGATAAACTCTGGTTTAATGCCTGGAGTACCACCTCAAATGATGGGGCCTACCCCCTGATCTCCTCCACCATTGAGGCACCACCGGAGATCAAGGAACGGGAGTTATTGCGTAGTCGAGTCCCTTTTACCGGGGAGTTTGCCAGCCAGGGAGTGAGATTCAGTAATACCCATATCGCCGGGGACCGTACCCTGGATATCACCATGGACATGATAGAGTCGGGTTCGGCCCAGGCCGGCCTCAGCCTGGAGGAGATTCGGGCCAAACGCCACGGTTCCGACCATTGCAACCTGAATCCCAGGCCGGAGCAGATCCCCAGGTTGAAAAGGCTTGGCATGATCATGAGCTGTACGCCCATGTACATCGCCCGGACCAACGCGGTGGAGATTGCTGAAGAATATGGTGAACAATACCTGGAATGGCTGGTCCCCATGCGAACGATCCTCGAAGGCGGGGTATTAGGCGTATATGAATCCGACTCTCACCAGATCGCCGGGACAGGACATTATTATTTTCTTAGCCAGATGGTCAATCGAATCAACATCGAAGGCAAGGTTATCGCCCCCAACCAGCGCATCAACCGGATCTGGGCGTTAAAGACGGCAACCACCTGGGCCCCATACTACCTGCATATGGAAAATGAGATAGGAACACTGGAAGAAGGTAAGTTTGCAGACATACAGGTCCTGGATAAAAATTATTTTGATGAAAATGCTGTACCTGATCTCATGTTGAAGACAGTTCGGCCATTGATGACCCTGGTGGGGGGAGAGGCAATGTATCTTGACCCGCACCTGGCATCAGAACTGGGGAGGGAGCCGGTGGGGATCCAGCCTCAGCAGGTCATCAGACAGATCGCAGAATGGGAGGCCGAGGCCCCAAGGTAGTTTCATAAAGTTAATGTGTACCATCTTGTGTATACCGGGAGAATGAAGATGAAAATAACAGGCAACATCATTCAGGTTTTAGTTGGGGGACTGGTTTTTGTACAGCTCAGTATGGCACAGCAGGCAGACCCCAGGTTACTCCATTACCCGGACATGATTATATTGAATGGCAATATCATCAGCATGGATGATGCCGGGGTGAATGAAAATGTGGGATCCACCTATCAGGCCATGGCAGTCAGGGACGGCAGGATTTTTGAGCTGGGCAGTACGGATAACATCATGCCACTGGCAGGCCCCGATACCACAGTCTTCGATATCAATGGCCGTACGGTATTACCGGGCATCATCGATACCCACTCCCATCCCCATGAGTACGCTGAGGAACATTGGGGGCCTCCAGTCAAAGGTGACTATGCCGTTGAAGAGGAACCGGGTGACGGTTGGCCGGAACTGGTGCAAAAGGTTGTCGACCTGGTGGGCAGTATCAAGGACAACCATGAACCTGGTGAATGGGTATTTATCGACTGGCCAAGACGTATTCAGTCCACTGATATGATGGCCGATACGGCATTACGCGTACACCGTATGTTGACCCGGCAGATGCTGGATGAGGTCAATACTGAACAGAACATAGTGCTGTTGGGGAACCGAGGGGTTGTGAATACCCCGGCCATGAATATCTATGGCAGTTATTTTGGCGGTGATGAATATCCCGACATGTCAGGAGAAGATGGTATTTATCTTTCAGGCTCTGTGGTCAGGGTATTACGGGGTGAACTGACACCCATACCGAAATTTAAGGCCATGATGGAACAGGAATTTCGGGAATGGACCGCCTACGGGATCACCACCTTTGGTAGTCGCATCGGTATGTACAATCAAACCACCGCGATTAAGGCCTTGGACCGGGAAGGTAGAATGCCAATACGTTACGCCTATGCGCTGGACAGTTACTGGTTCAGGGTCATGCCGGACATGCCGGAATTTCGTACAGACCTGTCAGGTACTGGAAGTGACTGGTTATGGTTAAATAGTATCAGTATTTCTTCCGGTGATGGCGCCTATCCCTTATTGGCCACTTCCATAGAGGCCAGACCGGAGATTAAGGAACGTGAGGTTCTGCGTGATCGTGTACAGTACATTCGAGACTTTACTGCCCGGGGATTGAGATGGGCCAATACCCATATTGCAGGCGATCGGACCCTGGATGTTGCCCTGGATATGATAGAGCAGGGATCCGCCGATGCCGGGTTAAGCGAGGAAGAAATCCGGGCCAAGCGTCACGGCTCTGATCATTGCCGGGTCAATCCCCGGCCGGATCAGATCCCAAGGTTGAGAAAGCTGGGTATCATCATGAGCTGTGCACCAAAATATATTACCGGTGACGGGCCGGATGTGGCCGCGGATTATGGCGAAGAGTACCTGAGCTGGGTGGTACCCATGCGTTCAATTATCGAAGGTGGTGTTAAAGCGGTATTTGAGATTGATACCCATGCGGTGGCCGGTGAAGGGGTGTTCTTCCATATCGGCCAATACGTCAATCGTATGGGGAAAGATGGAAAGGTCCTGGCAGAAGATCAGAAGATAAATCGGACATGGGCCTTAAAGACGGCTACCTCCTGGGCATCTTACTATGTCTTGAAAGAGAATGATCTGGGAACCTTGGAAAAAGGTAAGTTCGCTGATTTTATCGTGCTCAATAAAGATTATTTTGATGAGAACGAGGTGCCCGATCCCATGATCAAAACAGTCAGGCCCTTGTTAACTGTCATTGGTGGGCACATCCGGTATCTTGATCCCGGTCTGGCCACCGAGTTAAATACTGAACCGGCAGGGATTCAACCGGAGCAGGTTATCCGTTCCATACATCAATGGGAATCAGAAGCCATATAAGTAGTTTTGTGCCAGTCATTTCAGGAAACAATAATAATCAAAAGGAAGTCGTCCTATGCAATTAGATAGCATTGAGGATATTCAAAAGAATATCGCACTCATCGAAACTGAAATTCGTAAACGAATCGTTGGCATGGACCATGTGGTCAAGCTTCTCCTGGTTGGAGTATTTGCCAGCCCGGGACGTAATTGCCACATTTTATTAGAGGGAGTACCAGGCCTGGCCAAAACACTTTTGCTGAAGAGCCTGGCTGAGTCCGTTGATGGTGAATTCAAGCGCATCTCTTTTGCTGCGGATTTACTACCAAAGGACGTGGTAGGTATAGAAGATTTTGATTCTGACAAAGGTCATGTCAGGTTGCTGGTAAAAGGACCGTTGTTCACAAATTTCCTGTTGGCAGATGAGTTAAACCGTGCAAGAACCACGTCCAAGGGAATGATCCTCGAACCCATGGAAGAAGGCAGGGTGACCACTGAACTGGGCGGCACTTACCCACTGGCCGATATGTTTATGGTAGCGGCAACACAAAACCCTATTGAAGAAGAGGGTACCTTTGTCCTTGGCCGTGCTGAACAGGACCGTTTTGTCATGAAGATACTGGTGGATTATCCATCAGATGTTCAGGAAAGGGCCATCATTCGCAGTAATATCGACCATGCAGAAAGCCCGGCGATTGAGCCGGTCATGCACACGGATGATATCCTGAAAATCAGGCGGGCGATTTTTGACCAGGTCTCTGTCAGTGATGAGATTGTTGAAAAGGTCCAGCAACTGGTGTCCTTGACCCGTCCTGGTTATACCGACATAGAAGAAATCAATCATTCCCTGGATGCCCAGGATGGCGGAGGGGCATCACCTCGTGCCGGGATACATATATTGAGGACAGCGAGATCCCATGCAGCCATCTGTGGCCGGGACTTTGTTTCCCCTGAGGATATTGCGACGGTCATGATGCCGGTCCTCAGACACCGCTTAATCCTGCGCCAGGACCTGGCGATGAATAGTGTGAAACAACGTGAAAAACTTCTTTCAGATTTACTCGACAGGATATTCCAGAGAGTCTGGAGTCAATGAGGGAAGAGATTTGTCGATATCTGGCTAACCGGCCTGTACCCATAACCCCGAAGAGGTTGGCAACCAGTCAAATCAGCGGTGAATGGACAAGCCCCTACACAGGTAAGGGCATGGATTTTAGAAGCCATCGCGCTTACCAGTTGGGTGATGACTTGCGATCAATCAATATGGCAATGTCGGTCAGGTCCGGGAAACGCATGGTGGTGGAGCGCATTGCCATGCGAGACATCAGCGTATTGATTTTACTGGACGTCAGCCCTTCCATGGGAATTCGAGATAAGGCAAAGATATTAAAAACCTTGGCACTGATGGTTTTATATAGTAGCAGTATCATGGAAATGCGGGTAGGCGCAGTAATAATCAACGACGATGGTTATAGTAATCTGGGGCTGGGGATGGGGGCGCGACATACCTTCACAATGATGGATAAGATCGAGAATATCTGTGAGTCACTGGAGGCAAACCAATTACCAGAGTATGAGTATTCTACACGTAGCCTGAGTAAAATGTTACCGACTGGCTGTATTCTGTTTTATATATCAGACTGGCTGGATTGCAAAGGCAACCCGGTCCAGCAAATACCCTTGGTAGCCAATGCAAAAAAATATGATTTAGTACCGATTGTTATCCAGGATGAATTTGAATATTCATTTCCTCAATTACCTGGTAACAGTATGCTGGAACTGGGCGATGCGGAGAC
>JAURPG010000064.1 GCA_030835405.1 Gammaproteobacteria bacterium
GCTTCAAAGATCTTTTCGATCCTGAGCATCTCCTGAACCTGGTATTGGATTGTCAGGCGATCTTCAAAATATAAATTTGCATTGGGTCCGATGGCCAGCCGGCGGTTCTTTTTATGTTCCATAACCCGGGCACGAAAGTCCGGCCTGACTTCGGCATATTTTTCCAGGCTGAAAAGATCATCTCTTGTTAATTTATTCATTGTCATCTCTCTTTATAGTCCGTAGGCGTGACACAATAATTTGAATGGTGATTCTGCTACCATACCGTTATCCAGACCCTGCTCTATCTGGTCACCTGCCATGGGACAGTCACTGACATAGTGATCCGGTTCAAAATTCTTTACCTTGGTGACCACAGGCCGGCATATTTTGGCGGCAAAGTCATGAAACTCTTTTTTCACAGCATAAGTACCGTCATGACCGGAACAACGCTCAATGACCTCGATCTGTGTTTCTGGTACCAGCATCAACATATCCTTGGTCTTAAGCCCGATGTTCTGCACCCGTTGGTGACAGGGAACGTGATAGGCGACCTTGCCAATCTTGTTTTTAAATTCTGTTTTGAGTTTATTTTCCTTATGTCTGAGCATCAGGTACTCAAAGGGGTCATAAAAAGCTTCAGCTACTTTTCTGACATCTTCATTGTCCGGAAACAATAACGGCAGTTCTTGCTTGAACATCAGTACGCAGGATGGTATCGGGGCGATAATATCATATCCCTCATCAGCCATTTTTACCAGTTGTGGGATATTAAACTTCATGGCCTCTTCGACCTTCTCGAGGTCACCCAGTTCAAGCTTGGGCATACCGCAACAAACTTCTTTGTTTACCAGTGTCACAGGAATATTATTGTGTTCCAGAATAGCAATGAGGTCTTCACCCATATCGGGCTCATTACGATTACAGTAACAGGTGCTAAACAGGGCCACCTTACCTTTGGTGAACTTACCTGCTTCGACAGCAATGTCGGGTTTACTCCGCTTCGCTTCACGTTTGCGCAATGTATTACTATGATATTCCGGTACGATGGCATTATGGTGAACACCTAAGACCGATTCCATGGCCTTACGCGCGGTCTTGTTTTTGTTGAGCGCATTAAGCGCCTGAGATACCACCGGGATACCGGCCAGCTTACCCACCGTATCGGTTGAGGTCAGTAACTTGTCACGAAACGTCGTCTCGCCATTTTTATGTTTGATGGCCTTACCACGCAACATGAGATGAGGGAAATCCACATTCCATTCATGGGGTGGCACGTAAGGACATTTAGTTAGATAACAGAGATCACAAAGGTAACATTGATCAACTACCTTGATGTAGTCCTTGCGATCCACACCGTCCATTTCCATGGTCTCGGATTCGTCCACCAGATCAAACAAAGTGGGAAAAGCATTACACAAGCTGACACAACGCCGGCAACCATGACAGATATCAAACACACGTTCCATTTCATCCAGCGCAGCCTTCTCGTCATAGAATTCCGGGTCTTTCCAGTTGACCGGATGACGTGTCGGTGCTTCAAGACTGCCTTCGCGATTGTCTGCCATGTGTGTTATCTCCTATTCGGTACTTAATATACAAAGAAGCCGGGACTAGCCCGGCTTCTTCAGTTCAACCGGGGTTGATTTATTAACCGTTCAGACCATCCAGGGCTTTTTGAAAACGGTTTGCGTGGGAACGTTCTGCCTTGGCCAGGGTTTCAAACCAGTCAGCGATTTCATCAAAGCCTTCGTCTCTGGCAGTTTTGGCCATACCAGGATACATATCGGTATATTCGTGGGTCTCACCAGCGATGGCTGCCTTCAGGTTTAAATCAGTAGTACCGATGGGTTCGCCAGTAGCCGGATCACCTACTTCTTCAAGGTATTCCAGGTGGCCGTGCGCGTGACCAGTTTCACCTTCAGCGGTTGAACGAAAGACTGTTGAAACATCGTTAAAGCCTTCAACATCTGCCTTTTGCGCGAAATACAGGTAGCGACGGTTGGCCTGTGATTCACCGGCAAAGGCGTCCTTGAGATTCTGTTCGGTTTTGGTACCTTTCAAGCTCATTTTGTGTTCTCCTAACTAATTGTTTTTACGTAAAAAATACTTGTAAAATAAATTTATTTTGGTAGTTAAAATCGTACTCTGTGCGGATGGTTGAGTCAATGGATTGATGATTGAATGTTGCAATAAGAACAATAGTTAAAAACTATTAATTGATAATTATTTAATAAATTAATATATCAACATAAAAAATGCAAATCTTTCTACAACTTCGCCAAAGTTACGGTAATATTCATGCTTTATATTCAAAAAGATGTATTGGGGAAAATGAATCGTGACCAGAAAGAATGAAGAATTTGATTTTGAGAAATCATTGGGGGAATTGGAGGAACTGGTTGAAGTTATGGAACAAGGTGATCTCTCTCTGGAAGACTCACTGAAGCATTTTGAACGAGGTATTGCCCTTACAAGGGCCTGCCACCAGGCCCTGTCCGACGCAGAACAAAAAGTTAAAATTCTCATGAAGGACCAGGATGGCAAAGAAAGCCTTGTGGAATTTACTCCCGAAGAAGATCAGAGTTAAAAACCATGTCCCTGCAAGAGAAATTATCGGGATATCAGTCCAGGGTTGAAACAGCACTGGATAATTGGCTGCCATCAACTGATACCGAACCAAAAATCCTTCATGAAGCCATGCGCTATGCTGTAGTGGGTGGTGGGAAACGTATCAGACCCGTACTGGTTTATGCTACGGGAGAAGCATTTGGCGTTGACCCCGCTGCGCTTGATGCGCCAGCGGTAGCGGTGGAATTGATACATGCCTATTCTCTTATTCATGATGACCTGCCGGCCATGGATAATGATGATTTACGCAGGGGTAAACCCACCTGTCATAAGGCCTTTGATGAGGCGACTGCGATCCTCGCAGGCGATGCCATACAGGCATTGTCATTTTTTGTACTGGCAGCAGATACCAACAGTGCTGTTGCTCCCGGGGTGCGCATTAATATGATCACCAATCTTGCGAACAATAGTGGTGCACCTGGTATGGCCGGTGGACAGGCCATAGACCTTGCAGCGGTGGGACAGAAACTAACCCTCATCGAACTGGAAAATATGCATAATCGCAAAACCGGGGCATTAATACGCTCCAGTGTGGAACTTGGCGCCTTGTCATCCCCTGATATCAGCCGTAGTGAACTTGACACGATTTCTACCTATGCACAAAACATTGGACTTGCCTTTCAGGTTCGGGATGACATCCTGGACATTGAATCGGATACCTCTACCCTGGGTAAACCTCAAGGATCAGATGTAGAACGTGGCAAACCCACCTACCCGGAACTGCTGGGACTGAACGCTGCAAAAAAAGTAGCTGAAGAATTACATGAAAAGGCTATAAATGCCCTCAATCAACTGGACCGCGATACCAAAACATTAAAGGATATTGCCGATTATATCGTCGGTCGAAAAAACTAATCCTGGCATATCCTTGTAACCTGATATTCACAAAACTGGAATAATTATAAAAACCTAGTAAAATACTAGGGAATTATCCCCATGGACAAATTTACCAATGAATGATGCTGGACCACTAAATAATCCACCTATCCCTGATGTTCAAAACAGCAAGGATGCCAGACAAATTCCCATTGATAAGGTGGGTATCAAAGATATCCGTCACCCGGTAATTGTCAAAGACCGCGCAGGCGGTGATCAACATACTGTCGCTAATTTCAATATGTATGTGAGTCTTCCACATAATCTCAAAGGCACCCATATGTCGCGATTTGTGGAGATACTCAATCAACATGAGTATGAAATTTCCATTAAAACGTTTAAAACCATGCTCAAGGAAATGGTGGATACACTGGATGCCGAATCCGGCTATATTGAAATGACTTTTCCCTATTTTATCAATAAGGCCGCCCCGGTATCAGGAGTTAAAAGCCTGATGGATTATGAAGTTTCATTCATTGGCACGATAGAAAATGGCGAACCCTGTATTACGATGAAGATCCTCATACCGGTTACGTCACTATGTCCCTGCTCCAGGGACATCTCTGATCGAGGTGCCCACAATCAACGCTCTCATGTCACCCTAACGGTCAAGACCACTGACTTTGTCTGGATAGAAGAGTTGATTGAAATGGTGGAACGGGTGGTATCCTGTGAACTCTATGGCCTGCTCAAACGACCTGATGAGAAGTACGTCACCGAGCGTGCCTATGATAACCCCAAGTTTGTGGAAGATATGGTGAGGGACGTGGCAATTGAATTAAACAAGGATGACAGGATAACTGCTTATACGGTTGAGTCAGAAAATTTTGAATCTATACATAACCACTCAGCGTATGCGATGTTGTCGCATAGTAAGTAAGTGGTGAAAACTATTAGCATTTATAAAACTTAATCCTCGTCATTCTGGCGAAATAGGTAAACTTCATTTTTTATCCCTTACTATCTGCGCTCCACGCCAACAGTTTACCCTCCTCACTCCTCACTGCTTTTACTCTCATCCCACAACGCGTCCATTTCATCCAGGCTGGCTTCATCCAGGGCCTTCCCCTGCTCGTTCAGTTTTGTCTCAATATAATGGAATCGTTGTTTAAATTTACGGTTGGCGGACATGAGCGCAGTTTCGGCATCGACATTGAGGTGTCGGGCCAGATTCACGCAGGCAAATAACATATCACCAACTTCTTCTGCAATTTTCTCTGAACTTTCATCATTGGCAATTTCTGCTTTTATCTCAGCTAATTCTTCCTCCACTTTATCAAATACCGGTGCAGTATCATCCCAATCAAACCCTACTGTCGCAGCCTTCTTTTGTAATTTTTTGGCGTGGATCAATGCTGGCATTGCCGAACTTATATTGTCCAGTATCCCATCGTCACGTATCCCTTTCTCCTGTCTCTCCTGACGCTTTACCTGCTCCCAGCGACGGCTCAGATCACTGGCAGACTCGATTTTGGTGTCGGCAAATACATGAGGGTGACGGCGGGTCAGCTTATGTTTCAGGTTTGTTACCACATCGTTTAAATCAAAGTCATCATGCTCACTGGCTATCTGGCAGTAAAAAATTATCTGAAATAACAGATCTCCCAGCTCGTCTTTAAAGTGAGAGGTATCGCCAGATTGAATGGCCTCGGCAATTTCGTAGACCTCTTCTATGGTATGCGGCAGTATGGTGTGGTGAGTTTGTTCGCGGTCCCATGGACAACCTTTATCTGGCGCTCGTAAAGTTTCCATAATTTTCAATAAATCATCAATCGATTTCATAGTAGTTACACTTTTTTCATAATGTATTAACTTGATTTTTACATGTATTTAGAATAAAACTATCTGCGTTTAATATTTTTTAAAAAATATTGTTCAAACAATAGTGTGGATTCAGATTATTTAAGGGCATTATGAAATGACTCCTTTAATATTACGACTCGATATTTCCGGCATACCAGTAAACTGGATGTCCTGGCAGGATGCAGTCAACCTGTACTGCCGAAACATGGTCGCCTGGACCGCAGGTCACCATGAATTTTCCTTTCGCGGCGGAATATCCAGACTTTCAGGCAAACGCTCGTGTATTGATATCAATTCCATTATTGCTGTAAAACGTTCGAGTGGACATAAATATGTACAACGTAGTATCCCTCCCCTGACAAACCGGGAATTATTCCTGCGTGATGCACACCTATGCATGTATTGTGGTGGAGAACACCGTGAAATTGAACTCACACGTGACCACGTGATACCGCTCTCAAAAGGGGGCAAAGACCGCTGGTCTAACGTGGTAACCGCATGCAGGCAGTGTAATACCCGTAAAGGCAACCGTACCCCTGAAATTGCCAATATGCCCTTATTGGCAGTGCCATATGTGCCAAACTGGGCTGAATTTCTCGCCTTGTCTAACCGCCGTATCTTGATGGATCAGATGGAATTTCTGAAAACGCAGTTTTCAGGCAGGCCAATGCCGTTTCATAATCAATAAGATTTCTCATTATTTACATCTCAACATTGACCATTAAATTGATGTTTTTGTGATTAACCCCCGGATTTTGTTTGTAAATCCGTTGATAATTTACGATAAATACGTCATCATTGCGCTACAGAAACTGGGGAATGCCAGAACGTAGATTCAAAGTCACAGGAGAATTTTAGATGAAAATAACACAAATCAAAGTCGCAATTCTTGCCATGGTACTGGTTGTTGCTGGCGGTTGTGCCACCCAACAGCAAATTGATGAAGTTCGTTCAATTGCAAACAGTGCGCAGTCCACTGCTAACAATGCCGCTTCACAGGCAAGCAGTGCATTATCAACAGCAAATCAGGCCCTGGACGCAGCACGTCGTGCACAGAATGCTGCTGATGCGGCTCAAGTATGCTGTGATGCCAACACAAGCAAGATTGATCGCGCATTTGAACAAGCGATGCAGAAGTAATCAACTTTTAAGTTTGAATAAAAAAACCCGTGACTTGTCACGGGTTTTTTTTTAAATATCAGGTTTTGTTACTCGGGGACAATCCCCGTATCAAGCTTTAATTTAAGTACTGATGATTCAGTCTCTATCATGTCATCATCTGCACCCATATCAGTCTCGCTGTTTGCAGTGACCATCATGGAAGATGAACGCTTTAATGTTCCTATCTCAACAGGCAATCCTGTCTGCTCATCAATTACAGCTTTTGCCAGGTCCCAATCGATATTATAGATATCATCTCCTGATAGTTTCACCAGCATTTTGACCACACTGGTCAGATTACCATCAAATAATTCGGCATCTTCATCCAGAAATGGATTGGCCTCCAGATAAATAGTGTTACCTATGACCCCAACTTTATATGGTTGGTTTACAATATTGACACTGGTGCCCAGGGGGATCTTGCTAAATAACGATTCAATATCCTCAGGATACAAACGTATACAACCGGAACTTACCCGCATACCCACCCCGAAAGGCCGGTTAGTTCCATGTATTAAATAAGACGGCAGACCCAAACGCATCGCAAAACGTCCTAATGGGTTTTCAGGCCCAGGTTTGACTACCTTGGGTAATATTTTTCCTTCCTCTGCGTAATGCTCACGCACGGAATCCGGTGGATACCAATGTGGATCACGGTTTTTCTGAATAATTTTTGTATTAATATAAGGTGTAGACCAGCCTTCCCGACCAATGCCAATGGGATGGGTAATGACCTGTCTTGTTTTGTCATCCGATGATGGTGGAAAATAATACAATCGCATCTCAGGAATATTGATAATAATCCCTTCATGTTTGGCCACTGGCAAAACAAAATGTTTTGGCAATACTATTCTCTGTTCTTCGCCAGGGAGCCAGGTATCTACTTCTGGATTGGCCAACTTGATTTCATGGTAGCCCAGATCATGGAGACGTGCGATGTCCGGCAAGGTTTGTTCATAATTTGAATATGTCTGGGAGACTTTCCCAACCACAGAATCATCGACATAGTATTCAAAAGTTTCACTCCATACCGAACTGTTCCAACACAACAGAACTGTTAATACGAATACTGACAAATTAATTTTTATCGTGTTGTGAATATTCATTGCTTGGAATTAATTTTCTTTCAACCTGGGTATTAATTGGACTAGATTACATGGTTTTGTTCGACTATCAAGCTGTGCAGCAATAATTTTGTCCCATGCAGTAGCACAGGCATTTGCCGAGCCAGGCAGGACAAATATATAGGTGCCATTGGCCACGCCGGACAATGCCCGGGACTGCAAGCTGGATGATCCAATCTCGTCATAGGAAATGGCCCTGAATATTTCACCAAACCCTTCAATATTTTTTTCCAGAAGACAGGCAACCGCCTCCGGCGTACCGTCCCTGCCGGTCACACCGGTACCACCGGTACTAATGACAACATCCACATCATCCTCTGCAATCCAGGCGGCTACAGCCGCACGTATTTTATAAATATCATCTTCCACAATCTTTTTTTCAGCCAGATTGTGTCCTGCTGAACTGACCTTTTCTTCCAGCAGGCGTCCGGATTTATCTGTCTTTTCTGTCCGGGTATCAGAAACCACCAGAATGGCAATATTTAATGCTACCCTTTGATCATTCTCTGTCATTGCTGCTTCCTGTTAACATATGTAAACAGTTTATTATAAATCATCGCCCTGATTAATACCTTATGTCAACGGACAAACAAAATGCCGCAAAAACCATGCGCCTGGATAAATGGCTATGGTGTGCGCGTTTTTACAAAACGCGAAGACTGTCTACTGATGCCATCAAGTCGGGTAAAGTAAAGACCAATGGTGATAAGATAAAACCATCGCATATGGTGAAACCTGGCGATCTCTATACTATTCGAAGAGGCCCCTACATATATGAAATAACTGTACTGAGGCTGGCTACTCACCGCCGTCCTGCCAGTGAAGCGATGTTGTTATATGAAGAAAACCAGGATAGCAAAAGCCAACGAGAACAATTAGCGGAACAGCTGAAGGCCCAAAATGCCATGCTGCCACATAGCCAGGGCCGACCAACCAAGCGAGAACGGAGAAGGATTATCCGATTCACACGAAAGACGAGTGAATAACATTAGACAGGATTTTTTTCAGGATGAAAATTTATCTGTTAGTAATCTACAAAAAGACATTGCCAGATGAATAACGAACTCACTTTCCCGTATTAAATTTATAGACAGGATTAACAAGATGTTAATAATAAACTAATAATCATGTTAATCTTGTAAATCCTGTCTATTAATTATTTTAGTTAAAATTTCGAATATGACAGATAAGTCGTTTGCCGGATAAAAACTCCAGAATTAATTTTTTTATTTCCTATAAATCCTGTCCTGTTTTTATCATACTTCACACAATTCCCTTCCCCCATTCCCCATCAAAGAAACATTCATCCAACGGTTTACGTTTACGTTCTGCCAGTTCCCGCTCTTTCATGTCTTCGGAGATACTGTCTTCGTTGACCTGATATCCGACAGTCATCATCGCCATCGGGGTAAACCGCTCCGGTATGTTGAACAATTCCCTGGTCTTATCGGTGCTAAATCCACCCATCTGGTGGGACATCATCCCCATTTCGGTTGCCTGGATACATATACTCATGGCAGCAGCGCCAGTATCGTAATTTCCCCAGCGATTTGGTTTATCGTTATGGGCAAAGATCGTATCTGATGAAATTATGATTAATAATGGCGCGTTATTGGCCCAACTCTGGTTGCCCTCGGACAGGCAGTCAAAGGCCTTATGCCATGCCTTTTCATTACAGGATTTGTCGCAGAAGATAAAACGCCAGGGTTCATCACCGAAACAGGATGGGCTCCAACGGGCCGCCTCGGCCAGGATAATCCTATCCTCGCCGGATAAATATTTATCCGGGTCATATGCCCTGCCGCTCCAACGACTGGCCAATAATTGATTGATGGGATATCGGGTACTTGCTTTTTTATCAAACATGATGTCTCCTGTCAGAAAATACAAATCTTGCTAATGTTGTGACTAAGTACCTGGATATCATAACCATAAATGTTAATGTATTCATATGGACGATGTAGTAAATATGACAGCAAAAGAAACCATTCAGAGCATTTCTGACAATATCTGTACTGTGATTAAGGGTCAAGAAGAAGCCATCAGACTGTTATTGTCTGCATTTATCAGTGGCGGACATGTATTATTGGAGGATGTCCCGGGAACTGGTAAAACCACCCTGGCCAAGGCATTGGCAAAATCAATATCCGCAGAATATCACCGCGTGCAATTTACACCGGATCTCCTGCCTACGGACATCCTGGGGGTCTCGATCTATGATCAACGGCAGCATGATTTTCGCTTTCACCAGGGCCCGGTCTTTACCAATATTCTTCTCGCTGACGAGATCAACCGGGCATCACCCCGGACTCAATCTGCCCTGTTGGAGGCAATGGGAGAGTCACAGGTCAGTGTGGATGGGGTTAAATATGACCTGGATGAGTTATTTTTTGTCATCGCCACCCAGAATCCAATTGAATATCACGGCACATATCCATTACCGGAAGCACAGATGGACCGTTTTGCCATGCGCTTTGAACTGGGCTATGTCAGTGAGGGTTTGGAGATAGAAATACTCACAGAACAAAATACCACGCATCCACTCAACAGCATCAAAAGTGTAACCAGTCACGCAGACATTATTGAGGCCCGAAAACAATTGTCCCGGGTCCGGGTCAGTGATGAAATAAAACAATACATAGTGGAAATTATTCGTGAAACCAGGAATATCCAGGGAGTACTTAATGGGGCCAGTCCCCGGGCCTCACTTGCACTAATGAAGGCTGCCCAGGCCCTGGCCCTGTATGATGGATTGGAATTTGTTACCCCGGACCATATTCAGGAACTGGCTATACCCGTGATTGCCCATAGACTTATGCTGGATTCCCAGGCGAAATTTTCAGGTCTCACGGCAAAGGGAATCATTTTCGAAATCCTCAAGGCCGTCGCTGTTCCGGTATAACTCATGGCTGCAACCGGGCGCCTGCTTTATCATAATTTCCATATTCTACATCGCCTCAGTCGCTGGACACGTGACCGCTTCTCTGCCACCGGCCTACTGATATTAAGTTGCATCATAGCCGCAGGTATTTTTGGGATCGATACCCGTGCGTCACTTGCTTACCAGATATTCTCTATCAGTTTTTCTCTATTGCTGATCTCTTTTCTGTCCTCATTGTTATTTCGTGCCAGGTTAACATGTAAACGTCATTTGCCGGAATATGGCACTGTATTCTTACCAGTTAGATATAGTGTCACCATTGAAAATTCTGATAATAAACGTCACATCGATCTACTCTATACCGATATTCTCGAATCTAAATTTCCCAGCTTTAAAGAGTTCAAAACAGCCCATGACCCTGCCGATAAGAATCGTAACTGGTTTGACCGAAAAATCGGCTACCCAAAATTAATGTCCATGCTGCAACGAAACCGGGGGGCATCGATTTCCTGGTCTGCCGTGGATGAGATCCCGGCACAAGATGAAAAAGGATTTACCATTGAATTTATTCCCACCCGGCGGGGGTACCTGAGGTTTACCCATAGTCGCGTAGCCCGCCCGGACCCTTTTGGATTATTTTTATCGTTTAAGAGCCAAAAAAATCCAGAGAAATTATTAATCCTTCCAAAAACCTACCGTGTCCCTCATGTTAATTTAATGGGGCATCGAAAATATCAACAGGGTGACTTAAATCAGGCCAGCCTGGTGGGTGACTCACAGGAGTTTATGTCATTACGTGACTACCAGCCAGGTGACCCTCTACGTTCCATTCATTGGCGGAGCTATGCCAAGCGCGGTGACCCCATTGTGAAAGAATTCAAGGATGAGTTTTTTGTCCGTCATGGCCTGGTCCTGGATACATTTATAGAAGACCATACACCTAGTCAATTTGAAGAAGCAGTATCCCTGGCAGCATCCTTTTCCTTGTCTATAGAAGACCAGGATTCATTACTAGATTTGTTGTTTATCGGCAATGAAACCCATCATTTCACCACTGGCAGGGGGTTCGGAAAATCATCTAACCTCCTGGAAATACTGGCCTGCGTCACACCTAGTCCTGAACCTGATTTTCATAACCTGACAAATTTAATTGAAAAGAATTTATCCGAATTCAGTGGTTTGATCCTGATTTTATTAGACTGGGATGAAAAACGTCAGGAAATGGTAAAAAGATTTACCTCCATAAAAGTCCCTGTCATTGTTTTTGTGATCATGGAATCACCAGTCAATCTTGACCCAGGTCCATTAAGCAACCACCCGGAACGCTTTATTCCTCTCATTACTGATAATATCCAGGATGCTCTGGATTCTATTAACTGGGCGGGAATCTAGATGGACAATAAATTCCTTAACCTTCCTCCAGCGCCGCCATTCACCATCGCAGCTGCATTACTTTTATGGGGTTGGCAAACCGGATATCTGGTCTTTGCCATACCCATGATTTTGCTGATTGAAACTTCTTACTGGGTAAGATGGCGCTGGCCGCTCAGTCATAAGGAATTTAACCTCATATCAGATTTCAGCGGGATTGGATTTTTTATAGTGGTTGTTTTTATCTTTTCCACCGTAGGCTCGCGGGGAATATTTGTCATTCTTTCAGTCATGCCATTTATTCTTTTACTGTTATTACTGGTGCAACTCTATAGTGAACAGGGAAAGGTAAATTTAAGTTCCCTGTTTGTCAGCCTGAGAAAGCTTGACCCAAAGATCACACCGGAAGCAGCCAGCAAGGTAGATATCTCTCTCACTTACCTGGCCATATGCATCATCTCTGCCAGTGCTGGAAATAACAGGACAATCTGGTTTTACATTCTAAGCTTTTGCCTGTTTTCCATTATCCTTTGGCATTTCCGGCCCAGACGTTTCAGTATTTTTGTTTGGGCAGGACTGCTCAGCCTGGCATTAGTAACCAGCTATGCCACACAAGAGGGTTTAAGGGATATTCAAAGGAATATGGAGGCATCTATCATTGGCATGTTCGATCAATTCATGTGGCGATACCGTGACCCTGACCGGGCAACAACGGCTATTGGTTCCATTCGAAGATTAAAACGCTCTGACCGAATTGTCGTCAGGGTAAATTCAGAGCAAAGCCTGAATACACCTTTGTATCTTAGGGAGGCCAGCTATGATCATTATAATTATGGTATCTGGAATAATGAGACACCTATATACTCTGTGATCGACCAGGGACTGGATGGCAGCTGGTCATTGTCTCCAGGAAAATCTAAAGGAACAATCAATATAACAAGCTATATGCCACGGGAGATCGGAGTGATACCCGTACCCCATGGCGTTAATCGAATAAAAGACATTGCTGCCCTGGAAATTAATACCAACCAGTATGGTGCAGTACGGATGGAAATCCGTGAAGGCTGGATTAATTTTAATGCGGACTTTAACGACAAAATGTTCACAAGCCCTCCTGGCGAAAATGACCTTGAGGTTCCGTCAGCATACCGTAATAATTTTGATCGACTGGCAAAAGAGTTGGATCTTTATTCAAACACGCCTGAAGAGTCATTAACAAGAATCACCCGGTTCTTTACTGAGAATTTCACCTATACCCTGGATCAACGTCGCCGTTATCCTCCAGGAAAATTTCTGCAAAACTTTCTCTTCAATACCCGTACTGGCCATTGCGAATATTTTGCTACCTCTACGGTGCTCTTACTTCGGACCCTGGGGATCCCTGCACGTTATGCAGTGGGTTATGTGGTAGATGAATACAGTGACATGGAAGGCAGTTACGTCGCAAGATCACGAGATGCCCATTCATGGGCACTTGCCTATGTGAACGACAAATGGCATTTAGTTGAAACCACCCCTTCCGTCTGGGCATCTTATGAAGAATCCAATGCATCATTATTTGAACCGTTTACGGATATCTATTTCTGGTTAAGTTATCGCTATGCCTTGTTCCAGGCCCAGGATGAACTTGATCAGGAGGAAACCAATTATAATTTGCTGTATTTACTCATTCCCCTGATTATGATCCTTGTATGGCGACTGTTTTTCAAAAAACGAAACAACCGAAAGAAAACAACCAACATAATCAAAACCATCAGGCGTCAACAAGGTATAGATTCAGTCTTCTACATATTAATTGATGAATTCAAGTTGGCAGGTTATGCCCGACGTGATGGGGAAACCCTGGCTTGCTGGATGAAACGCATTAATGAAAAAGGAGACTATCCGGAACTGGAAGAGGCCTTGCAGCTCCATTACCGCTACCGGTTTGACCCGGCAAGCAATAATAATCAAATCCACAAAGACCTGTCCAGACTGGTAAAATCAGTCATGGACCGGGGTATTACACCCGTTTCCGCCCAACCGATAAACGCATAATCGCGGTAAATAGGTGAGTTAATGACATAACTGGTCAATATAACGCATTAATTTCAGGTAACTTTGCAAATTCATGCTGGTTTTATTTTGTATTCAATTGTAGGGCTGGTACGATATATGGACTATATCCTGAGCGGATTATAGGCTTTAATTTACATAACAGGCTTGGGACGGAATACATCCTAACTAACAATAACTTAACGACATAACTAAAGTAGAATATCGCAAAGATTATGGGACTTGAATTTACACTGGCAGGATCACAGATAGATGGTGACCGCGACTACCAGGAAGATGCCTTCCTGGTTACTCATTTAACAGATGCAGATGGTAAACCTGCCGCCTTAATCATCATAGCTGATGGTATGGGTGGACATGCTGCAGGAAACGTTGCCAGTAATATGGCAGTCCAGGCATTCAATAAACATGTCTCTGGTAATTACCCAACTGACAAACCTGATGAGGTCCTCCGTGAATGTGTTATTAAGGCCAATAACTCAATCGCTGAGACCGTAAAAGAAACGCCTGCCCTGGCAGGCATGGGCTGTACCATGGTCGCTGCCATATTGGAGGACGGGAAAATCTGGTGGGCCAGTGTCGGTGACAGCCATCTATACCTGATCAGAGACAAAAAGAGAAAAAAAATCAACGAAGACCATAGCTATGGTGGTTTTTTGGACAGGATGGAAGCCGCCGGGACACCGGTTGAACCTGAACCCGGTCTGGCACGTAATATGCTCATGAGCGCAGTCATGGGTGATGAGCTGGGTGAAGTTGATGTATCAAAAGAACCATTAAAGTTGGCTGACGGCGACCGGATTTTTATCTGCAGCGATGGTATGGACACCCTGACTGAAGGTAAATTCTTACAGTTTTCTGACTGGTCTGAAAACCCCAAGGAATGCACCGAGGCATTACTCATAGCCGTTGAAGATGAGGCCAAACCCAGACAGGACAATACCACCATTGTCGTGGTAGACGTAGCAGAAAAGGCAGCGACAGAAGCGCCTGCCGCGCCTGCCCCGGAACCTGCGGCTGAACCAGCGCCTGCACCTGCTGCACCTGAACCGTCACCTGCTCCCCAACCGGCGCAACAGCCATTCCAGGCCCAGGTAGAACCTGAGAAAAAAAGTGGTAGTGGCATGATGATAGGGATTGCTGCCGTCGTTGTGATTGGTGTGGCAGTTGGCGGCTTTGTGATGTTTGGAGGTGGTGGCTCATCTACACCTGTTCCACGCCCAGCTACCGCCGTCGAATCCGAAACAAATATAGCAACGGAACAAACAACTGAAATTGTACAAGAGCAAACTGAGGATTCAGCACCGGAACCAGAAATCGCTGCAGTGGAAACAGCTACGGAGCCGGAACCTGCGCCCCCCGCTACAGCACAGGCAGATGATGGTAGTAGTGCTGGCAGTGAATTCTCCGATAAGCTGGATGATCGCTCAAGTGGTCCCGTAATGGTAGTGATACCGGAAGGCAGTTATGAAATGGGTAGTTCAGGTGCCTCCAGCAGTACTGAAGAGAGACCCAGGCATAGTGTCAGGGTGGTTAAGTTTGCCATGAGTAAGCATGAAATAACCTTTGCAGAATATGAAAAATTTGCAATGGCCACAGGGCGAGCTATACCTGACAACCTTTATATGGAAAAAGATACCCATCCGGTAATTTATGTCAGCTGGGATGATGCCTTTTACTATGCCAGATGGTTATCAGAACAAACTGGCGAAGATTATAACCTGGCATCCGAAGCCCAATGGGAATACGCAGCAGGAACAGGTGCACGCAGTTCATTCTGGTGGGGTTATAATGAAGAGCCGGGCCGTGCCCATTGTTTCGGTTGTGGTTCCGGACTGGATCCCAGGAAACCCACCAAGGTCGGTAGTTTTGGACCAAACGATTTTGGCATTCACGATACTGCAGGTAACGTTGCTGAATGGGTCCGTGATTGCTGGCATGATAATTATGATGGTGCACCTACCCGGGCAGAGGTCTGGGAAGGTGGTGATTGCTCCTTCAGGGTCGTTCGTGGCGGTTCATACAGCAGTCCCCCGAGTTCTATTCGTCATGCCAAGCGCGACAAATTTAAATCGGATTCCAGCTATGACCATATCGGGATCCGCGTGGTAAAACGGATAGATTAATACTTTAATTTAGCCTGAACCCTGGTGGTATTTTTCAGTCGAATAAACAAGACTGCTGACTTGAGTGGGGAAACGATATGAGCATGACAGGTAAGCAAACGCTATTGACGGTCATAGCAACCATAGTATTTTTTACTGCTTCTGTATGTGCTGAGGAAGATCGGTCCCGAAATAAGCACGTTATTAGCCAGAAACCCTATTCAAGTAATCAGTTCCCGGACAATACGGTTGTAATCCAGACCGAGAGACATGGCCGGGGGACATTTTCCAGTTACCCTTCATACCAGCAACGTCATAGACCTGGTAATCAGCGCCATAAATCCTATCGACCATCACCACATTCCAGGATATATACCTCACCCCAACCTTCAGTGAGCTATTACTATACTACCCCCATTGGCAATAGTGGTTATATACAGATTCAATCCAGGCAGGAAATTTACAATAACCGGCAAAGCACCCCATATTATCATCAACGGTCACCAGTCACGCCGAATACTTATAATGTAAGCCCAAATAATAATATTACGTATTTTCAACAATATCGTAGTCAACCTAATTATGCTGCGCCTAGATATGGCCAACACGAACAACATAACGTAGACAGGCGACCTACCTCCTGCCTGGGGCCTAACTGCGGAAATTGAGGGGGCTTAACTATCTACTTTATTAGCGGATGACGGGGGCGCTGCATCAATGCGCTGTTCTGAATGAATTAGAAAAAGTATAACAAAGATAGCGGGGATTCCCAGTAATCCCGAATAGATAAAGAATATGGGATACCCTGCAGAATCAACCACCATCCCTGAAAAGCCACCAATAAATTTTCCTGGCAATGTCATCAAAGAACTGAACAGAGCGTATTGAGTCGCAGTATAGGTAGTGTTAGTCATACCTGATAGATAAGCTATAAATATTGAGGTGGCAAAGCCGCCGCTCAAATTATCCAGACAAATCAATATCGTCAGTGATAATAGATTGGCATCAGATACAGCAAGAACAGCAAATAGAACATTGGTAATGGCAACAAGGATGGCGCCAACTAGCATAAGTTTTAAGGTGCTATACTTGATGACAAGTATTCCACCAAGCGTTGCACCAATCAGTGTCATTATAATCCCAAATATTTTTGTGACATTCGCAATGTCCGTCAGACTGAACCCCTTGTCGAGATAAAAAGGATTTGCCATGGCTGCCAGAGATATATCACTAATCCTGAAACAGGAAATTAACAGCAGTATCCATATTGCATACCAACCATTGCGATGAAAGAATTCCACAAAGGGTCCTATAACTGCATCTATAAACCAACGTGAGAGCCTGGGAAGTAATCCTTCAACCTGGTCAACTGCCAGTTTTTTTTCAAGCCTCTCTTCCAGCACTTGAGTTTCGTTATTCATTACATGTTGTGGTTCGGTAATGATCAGGGTAGTCACCATTCCAATCCCCATTAACGCAGCCATAACCAGATAGGCAAAAGTCCAGGTTGCCGCCTCGGCTATATATAGTGTTCCTGCACCAGCAACTAGCGTAGCAGCACGGTAGCCAAATATATAAGAGGCAGCCATAGCACCCTGGTATTGCTTCTCCATTGCCTCAATACGGTAGGCATCAATGGTTATATCCTGAGTCGCTGATCCAAAGGCAGTAAGAAGGGCAAAAAATGCAATTAATTCAAGGCTACTACCTGGATTCTGCAAGGCCATACCCGCCAGACCTAAAGCAATTGTTAGCTGCGCAAGTAACATCCAGGAACGACGTTTACCCATGATTGCCGTTATCCAGGGTAGTGGTAAGCGGTCAACTACGGGGGCCCACAAAACCTTGATAGAATATGTAATCCCAACCCAGGTAAAAAATCCTATAGTACTACGATCTACGCCGGCATCACGCAACCATGCGGTTAAGGTTGTAAATACAAGTAGAAACGGTAAACCGGCTGAAAACCCCAGAAACACCATTCCAATCACCTTTGGTTTGGAATAAACCTTTGCGGCTTCGGACAGAGTGACTTTATTGTGTTTTTCTGAATCTGACATATTCACGGTTCTGTGTTTATAATTGTTGTTTAACTATACGATACAATCATGCCAACTGAAATAGAACGCAAATTTTTACTGCATGATGATTCCTGGCGAAACTCGGTCAGTCATCAACAAAGAATTATCCAGGGTTACATGGCAAATACGGATAAATGCTCTGTTCGCATCCGCGTCAGTGGAGATAAGGCAAATATCAACATTAAGTCCATGACGATTGATATCTCACGATCTGAATATGAATATCCTGTACCTGTCAATGAGGCAAACGATATGCTTCATTCACTTTGCATAAAACCATTAATTGAAAAAACACGTAATTATGTAAACGATAACGGACATACCTGGGAGATTGATGAATTTGAGGGTGACAATAAGGGCCTGGTAATCGCTGAACTTGAACTCGATAAAGCAGATCAGCAGTTTGTTTCACCCCCCTGGCTTGGTAAAGAAGTATCAGGTGATTTGCGTTATTTTAATATCTCACTGGTAAAAAACCCTTATAAAGACTGGTAATTCAAATATATGGACTTTGACCTGCTAAATGTTCAAACGTAGACTAGAACACTTAAATGTATAAGAATATACAGTTATTAACGATGCTCGATACCGTTCAAAATAAATCACAACTGATCGACAATTTTGGTCGAAGGGTCGACTATGTAAGATTATCTGTTACCGATAGGTGCGATTTCAGGTGTTTATACTGTATGGAAGAGGACATGAACTTCCTGCCACGCGATCAGTTATTGTCCCTGGAAGAGTTGGCATTGATTGGCCGGGCATTCACGGAACTTGGGGTAAATAAGATACGGGTAACAGGTGGCGAACCGCTGGTCCGTAATAATGTCATTAAACTTTTCGAAGATCTTGGTCAATTGCCTGGATTAAACGAGCTTGTTACCACAACCAATGGTTCGCAACTTGTAAAATATGCCAAATCCCTGAAAGCGGCGGGGGTTAAGCGTATTAATATCAGCCTGGATTCACTGCAAAAAGATAGATTCAGGGAAATGTCCCGAGTCGGCGAACTTTCGAAGGTAATGGCGGGCATTGATGCCGCCCTGGATGCTGGCTTCGAAAAGATCAAACTCAACGCTGTCATTCTAAAAAACCAAAACCATGATGAGATATCTGACCTGGTTGAATTTGCCAGTGCCCGTGGCATGGACATCAGCTTTATTGAAGAGATGCCCCTTGGCCTGACAGATGGGCACGACAGAAAAGCAGCATATTACTCCAGTGATCACATTAAGGCCGACCTGGAAAAGGTCTTTACCCTGTTACCCACTACAGAAAATACCGGCGGGCCATCCAAGTATTTTAAAATTGCTGAATCGGAAACCCTGGTGGGATTCATCTCACCCCATAGTCACAATTTCTGCGATCAATGTAATCGAGTCAGGGTGACATGTGAAGGTAGATTATTACTATGCCTGGGACAGGAGCACTCCGTTGACCTGAAACCCATCGTTCGTTCCTATCCGGGAGATATTGACAGGCTTAAACAATGTATTCGTGATGCCATGGATATTAAGCCAAAAGGTCACGACTTTAACCTTGAGGTAAAACCTGTCATTTTCAGGCATATGAATGTAACAGGTGGCTGATTCTTACAGGCATCGGTACATCATCTGTGATAGCAGATAATATCACTAATAAAATTACCGGCATTATCCTTGCTGGTGGAAAATCAATACATATGCAGGGTAAAAATAAGGGTCTAGTCCAGATAAATGGAAAGCCATTGATATCATATGTTATACAAAGACTTCATCCACAAGCCGAAAATTTAATTATTAATTCCAACAGCAATATCAGTGAGTATAAAAAATTTGGTTTACCCGTAGTTCAGGATGCGATACCTGACCATCCCGGACCATTGGCTGGTATCGCTGCCTGCATGGCGCAGGCAAAAACGGAATTCGTTTTATGTGTCCCCTGTGATGCCCCTGTCCTTCCGGCTGATCTTGGAGAGAGGCTCTACCAGTCCATAACAGAAAATCATACCGAATTGGCATATGTTCACGATGGTATCAGGCCTCAACCTCTTTTTGCTATGATTCAGCGAGACCTTATGACCTCCATCAATGATTATTTAGGAACTGCTCAACACAAGGTAGATAACTGGTATCATCAGCATCAATATTCTGAATGTGATTTCTCAGATGAAACTGAGAATTTTTTGAACATTAATACAGAACAAGACCTTCAAAAGGCGGCTGTTCAGTATAAAATACAATAATATACTACGAGGCATTATGACTGAATTTACTTTTGATACTGGACCCAGCTGTGATGATGACAGTGATCCATCCTCACTTCAGATTGATAGTGCCCAGGAAAAAATTCTATCTGAGATAACAGCAGTCAGCGAAACTGAATCCATCATACTTGCTGACTCTCTGCACCGGGTATTGGCCGAAGATATTATCGCAGATATAAATGTCCCAATGGCAGCAAACTCGGCAATGGATGGTTACGCCATCTGTTCAAGTGATATCCCGACGGATGAATTACGTGAATTAAAGCTGATCGGGACGTCCTGGGCTGGGCGGCCCTTTGCAAACACGGTCAATGCAGGTGAATGTGTGAGAATTATGACCGGTGGAATCTTGCCCGAGGGTACCGATACCATAGTAATGCAGGAACATGTCCAGGTAAAAGACGATATTATTCTCATCGATTCAAGGGCTGTAAAGGGAGATCATGTCAGGCCCGTGGGCGAGGATTTTTGCAAAGGCGATACCATAATCAAGGCCAACACGCAGTTAACCGCCGCACATATTGGACTCATGGCATCATTGGGCAAAGGTTCGATAAGTGTCTATCGAAGACTCAAAGTAGCTTATTTTCTCACCGGTGATGAATTACGTTCAATAGGTGAAGTCCTGGAACCGGGACAGATCTATGACAGCAATAGTTATACCTTGTCTGCCATGTTGGATCATCCTGCCATTGAGGTCTATGACCTGGGTATTGTCCGGGATGATAAGCAAGTCACCCTTGAAATCCTGGAAAATGCTTCAAAGCTGGCTGATATTGTCATTACCACCGGTGGTGTATCCGTGGGAGAAGCTGATTATGTCAAAGACGCCCTGGAAGCATTAGGCGATGTCAGCTTCTGGAAGGTGGCAATGAAACCAGGCCGCCCCCTGGCATTTGGTAAAGTGGGTAAGGCAGCGTTTTTTGGCCTGCCGGGCAATCCGGTTTCCGCCATGGTAACTTTCTATCAGTTTGTCCTGCCAGCACTACATAAGGCCATGGGAATTGAACTGGTTTTACCTCCCACATTCAGGGTCACCTGCCTTTCAATGCTGAAAAAACGTCCAGGCCGGGTTGAATATCAACGGGGCATCCTTACCCGTGATCAGCGAGGTGAAATTGTTGTCAGTAACACAGGAGAACAGGGCTCAGGAATATTAAGCTCCATGGCCAGGGCTAATTGTTTCATCATCCTGCCATTGGAAAGCGATGGTGTGATCGCAGGTGAGACAGTGGAAGTACAACCTTTCTACGGTGTTATGTAAAGTAACAGGTTAAACATATACGACAATTACATTTCACGCCTTACGTTTCATTAAACCTTTAATTTTTCACGGATCATTCAAATGCGGCACCGTTTACTACACCAAAACGGGCAAGGATTTTTGCCAGGGGGCAAAAACCTGTAAAGGATGCCTGCAGCAAATTGGCGCCAACAAACGCGGTAAACCATAACCAGTGAAGGCTATGTAGCTGGGAAAGCACCAGGCTAAACAGAATAAAGGTGCCTGCAATTCTAAATACAAGTTTATCTATATTGGTTTTCATCTGTTTATTCCCATTAATAAGAACCAAGACACTATGTTAAATACTTGAGCTTTAATGTCACACTCCATCCAGCATTAATATTGGGATGAATAGGCTTAATTTAAAGGTGCGCAACCATGAAATTAAGGATTATTCTTAACTTTAATCCTTTAAATATCCTGCAGTATTATTCTTCACCCACCGGTCCCCTCCTCCGGCATGCTCCTTCTTCCAGAACGGTGCCTGGTATTTCAGGTCTTCAAGGATATGTCGGCAGGCATCCATGGCATCTCCCCGATGTGCGGCCCATACTGCAATGGCAACGATAGGTTCGCCAATAGTAACCTCACCGACCCTGTGAATTACCAGCACATCCAGTAAAGACCATTTTTCAGATGCATGCTGGCAAATTTTTTCTATGTGTTTTTCCGTCATACCAGGATAGTGTTCCAGCATCATGCCGGATACCTGCTGACCATCATTAAAATCTCGCATGGAACCGACAAATGTGGCGACAGCGCCATATTGGCCATGAATCTGCAGAGACTTTTGATATTGTTCAATTTTCTCATAGGGCTTGAATATAGATTCTGTTATTTCTACTTTCATGGCTAACCACCCGTCACCGAAGGGAAAAATGCCACTTCATCGCCATCATTCAGCCCCAGATCTGTCCCACTGTATTCCATATTGACCGCGACCTTAATGTCAGATGGTAAATCTTCATCCATGACAGTTCGCCAGACATCGGACACCGTCATTCCGGGTCGATAATCGACAATTTCCTGGCTTTTTCCTGCCTGTTCACGTATTAGTGCAAAATATTTAACTGTAATGGACATAAATCGTATACTCACTGACTTAATGATGGCTTATAAGTATATATGATACCGGGAAATAGCAGATAATTATGAACAAACTCACGCATTTCAATCAACAGGGAGAAGCCCATATGGTGGATGTGGGTGACAAGCCCGCTACTCACCGCATTGCCATTGCCGGGGGTAATATCACCATGCAGGCCAAAACCCTGGAATTGATAGAAAAAGGCGATCATAAAAAAGGCGATGTCCTTGGCATAGCCCGTGTTGCCGGGATTATGGCGGCAAAAAAGACATCGGAACTGGTGCCCCTGTGCCACCCGTTATCACTTTCTCATATTGAAATTGATCTTGAATGTGATCGCCCAGGTTCAAAAGTCATCTGTACCACCCGGGCGGAGACAACGGGCCAGACGGGAGTTGAAATGGAGGCCTTGACCGCAGTACAAGTTGCCCTGTTGACCATCTATGATATGTGCAAGGCAGTGGACAGGGGCATGACGATATCGGATATCCAGTTACTGGAAAAATCCGGAGGCAAATCCGGCCACTGGAAACGAAGCGGGTGAGCTCAGGAAGCGCTTGCCAAAAATCTAGTTAACAGGTTTCTTTTCCATCGGCATTTCTATATTCATAATCAAATCGGTATCCAGTACCGTATCTTGATCAATAATGCCATTGATATAGAGTAGATATGCCGTCAGGGAGTAGGTTTCATCCACACTGAGTTGCCGTTCCTGCACGCCCACATTGGCGACACTACGGGGCATGGCCCGGTGGATATAGTCCCAAATGGAAATGGCAAATGGAAAGCGTGGGCTGCCTTTCAAGGTATTCTGAGGTCCATTCAGCCCCTCTGGTCCATGGCAGAAAATACAACTTTGGGTATAGATCTGCTCACCTTCCCTGGCCGTTCCCTGACCTTGTGGCAGTTCCTTTCCCTTTGGTCCAACGGTATACATCAATTCACCAATATCTTCCTGACTCAATACCTTGCCTATCCCCTGTCCGGGTGTCTGGGAATAAGCAGAGAAGCTTCCCAGGCATAAAATTACTGATAACAGAAGAAATATAGTTTTATTCACCAATGTTTCCTTATGGCATGTGATGTAACGTGCTTAGTGGTCGTCCTCTTCAAAAAAGGCATGGCCTCCGGAATAATAATGGCTAAGACCTTCCGGTCTGCCTTCCGGATACAGATCCCGCATGGGGTTGGTGACATCACCATTGGCTGCAATCTTCCAGCTCATTATGAATGAATTATGGGTATCACGGGGTACCTGGTTGCAATACTCTCCCATTACGCTAAAGCATTCGGGACTGGGATCCACGCCCCATGAACTGGCGACTTCCCTTGGGGTGGGCTGGACATAACCTTTTTCATCGGTACACCGTGACTGCAGAATACGTTCCTGGCCGTCCCATTCCCAGTCTAAACGGAACCTGGTATGGCAATAAGGCAAGACCGGTTCCTGAAGTTTGGCGTCTTTCCAGGTTTCGCCATCATCATCAGAGACCTCGACCCTTTTAACTGTTCCGCCCGTCCAGGCCAGGCCACGGATTTCATAATAACCTGGTCCCGGCAACGTCTGGCCACCTGAGGGAAAGGTTATGACAGAACGTGCCGTGGTCTCATGGCGGAAATAACGGGTAAGATCTGTTGCCAGCAGGAAGCCACGTCCGTCCGGCATTCTATCGGTCATATTGTATCCGTCCTGACGAGTCACATAGGTATCATCCGTAACATATAACTGGGTCAACCACTTCACCAACCATCGACCGGTATAACCCGGCGCCACAACCCTGACCGGGTAACCCTGATCAATCCTGATAGACTCGCCGTTTTGTGCATAAGCGGCCATGGTCACCCCGTCCATGGCTTTTTCCATAGGAAAACTGGATACATGGTCACTGGGATCCGCTGCCATGGCAATGACCCACTTGGCATCCTTGTGCACGCCAGCCTCCTCCAGCAAGGACTTAAAGGAAACGCCTGTCCACTCACTGGTAGATGTTCTGCCATGGGTCTGTTGCACTGTCTGCGCCCCCTCTCGAAATGCATCACTGCCATTGGAACCGCAGGTTAAAACATTAATGGAAGACACCGAGGGCATGCGTTTTAAATCAGCTAATGTAAATTCCAGAGGCCGGTCTACCATGCCGGTGATTTGCAAGCGATATTCTTCAGGATTAATGTCCAGCAATACACCATTTTCATGATCAACGACAAAGTGAAGTTCAGAGGGTGTAATAATTCCATTTAGATCCTGTAATGGCGTAAGCGCCGTGGCATTGGGATTATTGCCTTGGCGGAACCTGATCCGTTCAGATTTTTCATACTTTGATAGTAGTCCCCTGGCACGGGTCTCGTTAACTGTGATAACGTCAGGATGGAGTGCCTGCCCGTAACTTGGACGACCAAGCCCGGCAGTTAATCCAAGAGCGGCGCTGGTTTTCAGAAAACGCCGACGGCTGGTGGTCTTTGTACTCATGATCCCCCCTCATGGACAATGATATATCAGTCTAGGATTATGGATTTAAGGTGTCAACGGATAATTTAATAGCTTATTTGTTATCAGGAAATATTTAGTGATTTAAATACCTTATCGGCAGTTTCACGATTTTGCCTGACATCATGGACCCTGAATATCTGTATACCTGAATGAATACCTATCGCAGTAAACATCGCTGTTGCCACGGCCAGTTCTGATCTGTCTTTTGAATTTAAAATTGTCTGTAAAAACCGTTTGCGGCTGACACCCAGCAGTGTCTGAAATCCCAATGTGCTGAATTGATCCAGGTTTGAAAGTATTTCCATATTGTGTGTGAGTGTCTTTCCGAACCCAATGCCGGGATCAAGAATGATATTATCGAGTTTAACACCAGCTGATTGGGCACTTTCTGCACGCATCAGTAAAAATTCTCGAATCTCTTTAACGACATTGTCGTATCTGGGGTTTGATTGCATATCCTGAGGCTTACCCTGCATATGCATAAGTACCAGGGGCACTTGTCTGTCCGCTGCCAAAGCAAACATATCAGAGTCATCACGACCGGCTGAGATATCGTTTATCATCGTCGCACCGGCATCCAGTGCTGCCTCAGCCACCCTGCTCAAGGTTGTATCTATGCTGATTTCTGCCTTGCCTGACAATGCTGCAGACAAATTTTCAATCACTGGAATGACACGTTGACATTGACGCTCTACCGATACGGCCTGCGACCCGGGACGCGTGGACTCACCACCGATATCAACAATATTTGCCCCATCCTCAACCATCTGTATTCCTTGCTTACAGGCTGTTTCCCGGGACAAAAATTCACCTCCATCAGAGAAACTATCGGGGGTAACATTTAATATCCCCATTATGCTTGGGTACAGGTCTTTTTCAGGCATCACTAGCTAAAGAATCTGGCGAATCTGTCAGTTGCTGCTACCAGGGCATCTATCATGACTGTTTCACCGGCCAGATGTCCGCCTTGTTCGACGATTACCAGTTCTGACTGCGGCAATGCCTGATGCAAATCCCATGATGCATCCAATGTACATGTCAAATCACGTCTGCCATGAATGAAATTGATGGGAACCGAGGGAATAATATCAAGGTTGTTAAGTATCTGGTTTGGGTCTATAAAATATGAATGCGCGCCATAGTGGGTTTCTATTCGTATTTCATTTATCAGTGAAGTCATGTCACCAGGAAGAATAAACTCTTCAATATCTAACAGGTAGGTTACGACTCTACCGGTCCAGTCCGCCCAATGACGTGCTGCCTTCTCGACCTCATCAGGGTCATCACTGATCAATCGTTTATAATAAGCCCCGATTAGGTCGTTACGTTCGCCATCAGGAATACAAGATATAAACCGGCCCCAGGCATCAGGGAATATTCTATTTGCGCCTTTACCCAGAAACCATTCAATATCCTGGTTCCTGGCAAGAAAACTGCCCCGCAAGATCATGGCCATGATGGACTGCGGCTGGGTCTGTGCGTACAGCAAGCCAAGTGTTGCCCCCCATGATCCTCCAAATAGTATCCATTTATCGATATTCAGCGATTGACGTATTGATTCAATATCCTGCAACAAGTCCTGGGTCGTATTATGTTCCACTATTCCTGCAGGTGATGACCGGTTACAACCTCTTTGATCAAAATTGATAATTCTGTAATGCTCAGGATTAAAATAGCGCCTGTGATTTTCATTACTGCCAGACCCGGGACCGCCATGCAAAAATAAGATGGGAATGCCGGCGGGATTACCACTCTCTTCGTAGTAAACTTTATGTATTGTATTTGTATCGAGATAATATTTCCGGTTGGGTTCAATTTCCGGATACAAGGTGAGCATTATTAATTATTATTCTTTAGGAGTGATAGGCCATATTGCCAGAATATCACCATCGGCAAACCGATGGTCGTTGAAATCTGCATCATCAACCTTGACGCCATTGACTAAAATAAGGTTAATTTTTTCCGATGGAATACTGTATCTTTCTATAATAGTGAGAATTGAATCCTCCTGGGCAGCATTGATTGAAACGTTTTTTTCCTCATCGGAATCCGGAAAATATTCTATCAATTCACCATGATATTTAACCGTCAGCTTCATATATTGAATATCCTTAAATAGTATCCTTGAGTAGTATGCAATTAAACGTTAAGGGATTTAAGCTCTTTTATACTGTTTACGTTTAATTTTTGCTTTATGGTGCGGTTTAATTCAGCCGTTTCGTGATAACTCATGGATAAATATTTTGCGATTTCACTGGTATTCATTCCATTTATTAGTAACTTAAGCAATCGAAGTTCTGTTTCGTTCAGCTTGCTTAAACTCTTGTGATTATCTGTTTGCATACGGACTTAACCACTTAGCTCATTTTCAGCGACCTCAAGGACTTTAATTAATTCCATCGCGTTTTGATACCTGTCTCGGGGGTCCTTGGCCATGGTCTTATCTATTATTTCCTGATATTTGGCCAGGTCGCCCGGTAATTCTGGCAAATCTGCATGAACATGCTGATAGATCAATGCTGCGGGGGTGATGGCGGTATATGGCTTTTCATTAGTTAGTAATTCGTACAGCATCACACCTGCACTATATATATCAGACCGATAGTCTATCGGTATCCCTTCTCCCTGTTCAGGACTCATGTAATGTGGCGTCCCCAGGATCTGCCCTATCGTGGTAACAGACTCTCCTCCCTGAATTTTTTTGGATATACCAAAATCTGCAATCGCCAGACTATCATCTCCCCGGAACATGATATTTGCAGGTTTAAGGTCACGATGAACCACTCCTATTTGATGAATCGCATCCAGTCCATAAGTCACATGGGTCATATAATTAAATGCTATCTCTGGTGATAATTTTCGTTCCATTCGTTGTTTTAAATCACCTCTTGGGAAAAACTCCATGGCAATAAATCCATACGAATTGGTCAAACCATATTCAAATATTTTAACAACAAATGGAGTATCAAGCTCTGCGATCAGTTCAGCTTCCTGCATGAACCTGCGTAGCAATTTTTCGTCCTGGACAGTAGCTAAATCTACTATCTTAAGGACCATGGAATGATTGTCTTCTGTCCTTTCAGCCAGATAAACCTTAGACATTCCCCCTTCACCAATCATTCTGACAAAACGATATCCTGAACTTAGATTATCATCGGGTACTTTTTCTTTTTCTTTTTTGATGTTATTAATAATCTGGGTTGCATCATTCATGATGGCAACATGTTGACTTTCCTGAATTTCATCAAACTCAATAGCGTCGTCTATGAGCTCTTTGAGACGTTTTGGGGAGACATCTTTCTTGTTGATATATTCTGCAGCACCGAGTTTTACCGCCTTCACTGCAACATATTCATCGCCTTCTGCAGTCAGAACGATAGTGGGTGGGAAACCGGGAGAACGCCTGTAGGTCTTCAACCATTCAAGTCCATCCTCATTATTGCCAAGATTGACATCAAGCAGTATTAGATCAAATTTTGACCAGTCATAATTGTCAGGCGGCCTGCCAAGTATCAGCGGGTCATAATCCTGAACATGCACATCTGCAGCCTCTTTCTTGAGATACACGCGTAACAGTACCCTGTAATCTGCAGAATCATCTATGATTAATACATTTAAACCCATATTTATTCCTGGGAACCGTCCATTGATACCATGACTAGATCTATTATTTATATTTTTTGTGTGTCAGACCATTGGAATTGTCCGCATCCAGCAGTCTGATTCAAGATTTGTTATAATTAAAGCTTGTATTCAATCCGTTTATATTTTATTTTTCACGCCTTTGTGCCGGAATAGCTCAGTGGTAGAGCAACCGCCTTGTAAGCGGTAGGTCGTGAGTTCAAATCCCACTTCCGGCACCATTCTTCTATTTACATCATTTCATTATAATAACTAACTGCTAACCTGATGATTGAACTCACGGTCATTGTTAGGTCGTGAGCTGACTGAAACCATCCATGGTTTCAGCCCTTCGGGCGCACTTCGTGCGTCCAATTTTGTTCCTGACAAAATTGTCAAATTCCACTTCCGGCACCATTCTTCCCTTGTAAATTGAATTATTATTTCTGGTATTTCTCCTTCCACTCTGGATATGGCATGCCATAAATGATTTCCCTGGCGGTATTCTCATCCATCTCAATGTCCCTATCTTCTGCAGCAACCCGGTACCATTTAGCAAGACAATTTCGGCAAAATCCCGCCAGATTCATCAAGTCTATATTTTGTAAATCGGTATTCTGTCTTAAGTGTTCAACGAGTTTTCTAAATGCCGCTGATTCCAGCTCAATTTGGGTTTGCTCATCCACACTAATCTCCAAACCTTATAATAGACGATATGAATTATACCTAAATAATTAATATTCTTGAAATTAATCCTGCATATAAAATAAATATTGAGATAAAAAGATTGTTATTAGTATTGAAATATCGATTATAATCAACCGATTGGTAAACAAGAGTCCAATATGCAATTTCAACAATATTTAAAAACCTGCCAGCGACTACTGCCCATAGTCCTTCTTTCCTCTCTCCTTGGGTATCCAAATCCTGAGGCATTGGCAGGGTCTTTAACTATTGAAGTCTACAAATCAAACCAGGAACTGATTGTTAGAGACGGTAATAGCATCATAAAAAAATACCGCGTAGCTTCCGGCAGAGGGGGCGCGGGTACAAAAATGCAGTTAGGGGATAAAAAAACCCCTATCGGCGAGTATAAAATCCTCGAATTTAAAGAAAACAGCCGCTTTCATTTTTTTATGCAAATTAATTATCCAAATCCTGTGGATGCCTGGTACGGTTATAAAAACGAGTTGATTAATGGTGAAGAGTTCAAGGAAATTATAAAGGCCTCCACAGTGAATGAATTACCTCCGCAGGATACACGTCTGGGTGGTTATATTGGTCTACATGGTATTGGTGAAGTAACGGAAGAGAAAATCAGTATCCATAATCGACATGACTGGACGGAAGGTTGCATTGCCCTGACAAATGAAGAAATATCTGAATTACGGCAGTTCGTTACAATTGGAACCCCAGTTTTGATTTTTGATTAACTCATCAAATGCTGTTAACAATTTGACTACCCTATCGCAAATCATTGTGACTAAATTTTATAAATATTCTCTGTCAACACTGGTTTTACCATTTCTGCTGGCACTCCCGGTTTCTGCTGTTGAGCTCCTGACTGACAGGATTGACCTTAACTGTTCTGAGTCTAATTCCTATATCATTGCATGCTCGTACCGCCAGTTGGAAGATATACCAATCAGTGATATTGCCGCACGGCTACAGGGACAAGAGTATGAAATCACCAACCACAGTACATACCCGGACAATGACAGTGTCACTGCAATATTGTTTGTCGTGGATACCAGTGACCCGAGAAGACAAAATGTTATTGAAAAAAATGCATCACAAATCACCCGATTAACCGAGACACTAGAACCATATCACATCGCCGGACTTGCCAATTTTGATAAAGACCTGGTCGTCAAGGCTCCCATAGGCTCAAATACCAACACCATCGTTACAGCAGCTGCCTCACTTGAGGCATCAGGACTGACAACAGAGCTCTATCGCAATACCATCAAGGCCATAGAAGTTCTAGGCAGGGTCAATGCA
>JAURPG010000065.1 GCA_030835405.1 Gammaproteobacteria bacterium
GCCTACAGCAAGGTCGAGAGCGCTCAACAGCGTTGGGACGGGAATGTCCGTCGGGTCTGCCGTCGGGACTGTGAGTACCCCACTCGCTTTGACCGCGGTGATGTACCGTCATTAGACCGTGTAGAGACTGATCCTACCGCAACCTGGATAAACTATAGCCAGGGTGGAACTGGTTTTGCAACGCCACATTTGCCAGTAGACGCTTGTGGTCAGGGCGGCTCCTATGTCGGTCAGACCGCCTCCTTTGAGCAGCCAACCTTTGGAGTTCGTACCCGTGATACCACAGAAGGTTTTATGGACATTCGCCAGGCATCATCGGCATTCCTTAATAACCTGGCAGGTGGGACCATAGAAGGCAGTTCGGTCAACTTTGGTGACGGAGAACGGGGGTTCAGGAACACTGGTACCGGTGTGGCCCATGGTAATGGTTATCAGGATGGTCAACAGCAGGAACCCATGAACTTCCAGGTGGAACTCAATTACCAGTTCGATAACGGGATTGAAGTGGCCTGGACTAACAACTACATGGAGAGCTATTACACGGACGCCTCTGTGGGTAGAAATACACCTTATGTAGAAAACATTCGAAACCGAATTGAGGACTACCAGCAGAAAAGTACGGAGCTACGTATCTCTTCCTATGGTGGTGGTACTATCGAGTGGATGGTAGGTGCCTTCATCCAGGATGAAAAACTACACTTCACGACCACGGACTATCGGGCGGAGATTCGCTTTGGTAACCGTCTCAACGATAATTACCAGGATGCTACCTGGTCCAGTTACTTTGGTAATGTGACCTTTAATTTCTACGATGATAAGATGTCTTTGGATGCAGGCATCCGTTACTCCAAGGCCAAGAAGGACCCGACCCTCAGGAGTTATAATGGTTCCTGGATCTTTGATGTAACACCCTGCCGGGGAGATGGTGCGGCTGATACTGACAATAACTTCCGCGGCTCTACCGAGGATTGGGGTGGTATTCCTGTACAGGACATCGACTCACTGGGATCGGAATGTGTTGCTGGTCTTGAACCTGAAGCACAAATGATCGATGCAGAGGATGCGTTATTCCTCACCAATAGTCTGCAGAACCGCAATGTCCAGACCAACAATCTCTGGTTTGTCCCACGCAGCCGTGAAAGAGACACCCCATCCACCTGGCGCGGTCCATATACGGCGGCGGTAGGTATCACCCCCTGGAGCCTTGAGCAGAGAGGTACTGAGCAGTGGGATAACCTCGCTGAACTGGGATCATTAGATGGCGTTGAGGCAGTGACCTCCTGGGACCACTGGGACCCGCAGTTAGTCTTGCGATACCGGCCCATGCCTGAACTATCTACCTACTTCAAATACGCCACGGCCTTTAAGGCGGGTGGGTATGACCTGGGTTTTGGAGGTTCACAGCCGGATATGGCCGATGGTGGTGCCGGACTGGATGAACTGCTGATCGATCCGGAATACAGTGATACCCTGGAACTGGGCGCCAGTGGAACCTGGCTAGATGGCCGGGTTCGTTATCAGGCTACCCTGTTCCGCGTCGACTTCGATGACCTCATCGCTACCACGGTGACCTCTGTGGGTGGGGATAACTTTAGTACCACAGTGATCAATATCGGTAAGCAACGTGCCCAGGGGTTTGAGCTGAGCGGTCAGTTTGTCGCCACAGACCAGTTGTCCTTTGGCTATAACCTGTCCTACCTGGACAGTAAGTTCACCTTCTTTCCCAATGCTAACTGTACCGAGCACGAGGTTCGTACGGCCGCTGAGTCAGGTTGTGAATTTTTTGAAGATGATGGAACTCCTCTGCCCATTGGCACCGATCCGGACGATATCGATGTTGCCGTTATTGACCGCGCCGGGCAACCGGCGGCCTTTGCACCCAAATTCGGTTTTACCTTAACTACCGATTACTGGATGCCATTCAAGGGCTACAAGGTGGATACCGGGGCAACCTTGACCTATCAGACCCAGTATTTCACGGACTTTCGTGAGTTTGACAAGGCGAATATCCAGAATGCGGCGGCGGATCTCAACCTGCACCTGGGTATCGGTGACATGAACGATAAGTGGCGTGTGGGACTGGCTTTTCGAAACCTGCTGGAACCCAGACAAACCTTCCGACCAGAATTTACTTCTGGTATAGCGGAATTGGGTACGGAAAACCTGAGGACCAACCAGGTCAGATCCTTTGCGCTGACGTTTAAATATAACTTCTTTGAATAAATAGTAGATTAACTAACGGGGTATCCCTTTTAGGGGTACCCCGTTTTTTTTTGCCTTGAAGTTGTGGTGACTAAAATGAATTATTTATTCTAGTTGTTGGCAGGGACTTCCCAGTAAAACACTTCGTGGATAAAAAAATTACCGTTGTTGTTCATTACTACCTGTTGATACCGGATGGGTTGCCAGTCCCCCATGGAAAACATATGTGAGACGATCTTTGTTCCCGGCTTTAGCTTTAACAGGGTAGGGCGCAGCTTTAAATTAACTTCCTCGTTAAGAAACAGGGTAATCACAGTCGCCTCGCTCAAATCCGATTTAAACAGGTCTTGTTCAATAAACTGAAGTTTGTCATCAACACCCTCACTAATGGCATTTTGTTTCGCTTCTGTTATACGTGCTGGATCCAGATCAATTCCCACACCGGTTGCCCCTCGTTTGCCCGCCGCTATTACAATCCTGCCATCCCCCGTACCCAGATCGATGACATGATCATCAGGGCCAATCTCAGCGATGTTCATCATTATCTCAACCAGTTCAGGCGGGGTCTCGACATAGGGAACATCCAGCTCGACTGCCTTGGTCTGCATCGTAGCAGACAGAAGATATGTAAACAGGAGATAATTAATAATTTTTGTTGGCATTTTCATAATTTCTTCAACTACTGAATGATCAGGTAAGGTAGTATGGTTTAATTTTAATTTAATGGAAACCTGGACGAATATGTTAAGTATCAAGCTATTTAGTATAAATAAAAAAATATTTTTTTGTTTGATAGTCTGCTTTTACGTGAATACAGTATTTGCAGATCAACATGTATTAACTGCTGGCAACGAAAGTGATGAGATCGTGTCCTATCCGTCCAGTTTCTTTCAGCGCTATCAACCAAACACTGCCCTGGATATGGTGAATGTCCTGCCCGGATTTCAGATAGATGAGGGCGAAGACAAGCGGGGTTTTGGTGGGGCCACCGGGAATATTTTAATTAACGACCGCAGACCCAGCGCCAAACAGGATTTGATTTCCACTATTCTTAATCGTATTCCTGCCAGTAATGTGGAGAGTATCGAAGTCATACGCGGTCAGGTACGCGGGATTGACCTTGGTGGCTACGCCATTGTTGCTAATGTCAACCTGATAGAAGGCTCAGGTCCATCGGTGCAATGGAATATGTTTGTAGAAAGGAACCTGGAACCCAAACCTTATGGCCCTGGTGGTAACATATCTCTGACCAACCGTTGGCAGGACATTGATTATAATCTCGGTTTTGAGACTCGTCGGATTATTCATGGTGATGTGGGGACAGATGAATTGTTGAATCTAGACAGGACCTTAACCGAATTACGTACTGATGACGTGCTGAATAAAGGCTGGGAGTTTTATCTTAACTTAAATGCGGCCACAGAAATCAATGACACCCTGCTGCAGACCAATCTCAAGCTTGGTGATATCAGTACGGATGCAGACCTGGTATCCAATCGTGTGCCGCAATTACCGGGCTTGCCGGCCAGGGATGAATTATTCCTGGATGAAATCGAAACACGTCAATTTGAATTTGGGCTGGATGCAGAACGGTATCTGTCTGAACACCTGAGTGGTAAGGCCATCCTGCTGTTTACGCGGCAGCGTGATGGCGAAGTCTCCACCCAGAGGACCCTGAGTACCCTTGGGACCCAGACAGCCATTCGCACCGCTACCAGTAGAAACGTCAGCAAGGAACTGATAGGACGATTAGAGATGGACTGGACAGGTATCGATAACCACACCGTCCAGGTCAACCTGGAAGGGGCATTTAATTTGCTGGATGGTGAGTTGCAACAAACCGAAGATACCGGGGGTGGTCTGGTAAATGTCCCTGTCCCGGGTGCCAATACCCGGGTCGAAGAGACCCGGGGTGATTTTGTCATCAAGGACAACTGGAATATTGGCCATCTTGAACTGGTCTATGGCCTCGGGCTTGAAGTATCCACGATCAACCAGACAGGTGATACTGAGCTTGAACGCAATTTTACGTTTATTAAACCCGATATGTTAATGACATACTCATCTTCCCAACAGCAGCAATACCGATTACGTATTGCCAGGGAGGTCTCGCAATTAAATTTTGATGACTTTGTCAGTTCAACCGTGTTTGAAGATGATGACCTGGCATTGGGTAACCCCGATTTAAAACCCGAGGCAACCTGGGTGGCCGAGATATCCCATGAACGCCGGTTTGGTGAATTTACTGTGGTGACCCTCAGGGCCTTTCATGACTGGATATCGGATGTGGAAGACCTCCTGCCGCTGTCTGATACCTTTGAAGCGCCCGGTAATATCGGTAATGGTCGTCGCTGGGGGATAGAATTTGAAGGGACCTTCCCTCTTGACTGGCTTGCCCTGGCCGGTGCCAGGCTGGACGTTAAGGCCAGATGGCAGGATTCTACCGTGACCGATCCCGTTACCGGGAATCAGCGGGTACTCTCCAGTAACAGTCAATTTGGTGTACCCAGTGATTTTGCCTATTTGCGAAATGAAAATAAATTTGCCCTGGCCGTAGATTTTCGCCAGGATTTTGAAGTATCACGTATCGCCTGGGGCTGGAGCCTACAGACTCGAACCCGCCGGCCATTCTATCGGGTCAATGAGTTAGAAGCTTTAAATGAGAGTGCTGAAGTGAATACCTTTGTTGAGATCACGAGATGGTTCGGGATAAAGGTCCGTTTTGAAATAAATCGCTTATTTGATGTGATTGATAGCCGTGATCGTACCTTGTATACCGTTCGTAGAGACCTGTCTCCTGTGGATGGGTTTATTGAACGTAGAAGGGACGGGGGCAGGGAGTTGGTGTTGAGATTGAGTGGAACGTTTTAAATAAGGTGAAACGTAAGACGTAAAACGATAGCAGAAAGTGGAAAATTAAAAAATGTTCCGTCATTCTGGTGAATGCCAGAATCCAGTAAACAAAGGGCGCCCTTTGGGCACAGATTAAATTTGACTGGATTCCGGATATTTGCTGCGCAAATTCCGGAATGACGACACAGAATTTTCAGGTTAAGAAATACTATTTATATTTAATAAATTTCTTTACACTCTTAACTTTGAACCTTTTACTTACTCAAATACTCATTCGTGCCATCAAAGATACTGTTGGCCCAGTCGATCCAGTGAGTACCCGGATCCGAGGCGTAGTCATCATTGTAATTCCCGGGGGTGGTAATACCGGGTAGTTCCGGTATCCAGTCGCGGCGCAGGATATCATCAGGGTTACCATATCGTGAGGCAATGGCACGGACCTCCGGGTCTCGGCTGGCCATGATCTGGCCGTGTTCAATGGCGATGACCCAGTTGCCGCTGTCTCTAAGACGCATCTGGTAGGTGGGCATCAACACATGGTTGTGCATGGCATGGCCAATAGGCAGATTATTTTCCTTTCCAAACTCGAGGGCCGATGGTGAGCGGGCGGATTTTTCCTTGTCCACTTCAGGTCCGTTTTTGACCTCTGCACCAAACGACCAGTGGATGACCCCGCCGGCATTACGTTCCGACAGATTACTGCCGATGAGCATTTCTCCAGGGTGTTTGAAATACTTGGGATTGGTCCCGGTACCGGCTTCAAACAGCCACCAGAATCCGGGGTTCTTCTGAAACGGCCAAGTGGTCTCATTAATATTCGGGTAACTCAGCCATAACCGGAATCCATCCCCATAGAGTCCACCGCCCTTAATCTTTTTAACATAGCCATTTTCAAAATGGATCTCCATCCTGGGGTGGTTGGAGGCATGGCTGTTGCTGGAGGCAATGATGCCGTTTGCCGTGGTGACCTGTATCGGAGGCAACCACTTGTTTTCCTGAACAGGATATTGAATAAACGAAAACGGGTAGATGCCTGATGATTGCGAAGGGATCATAAAGATATGTCCCTGCAGGTAGGAACCCTGGCTCCAGATGCTGGCCTCTTCCGGTGTCAGTTCAAAGTAAAAGACACTGCCTTCAGGATCAGTAACTTCTACCCTGTCCGTATAGGCCATAGGCTCGATCATCTTGCCCTCTATCATGCGCCAGACGTCTGATGGATAGGCGGGTACCTTGCTCATAATGTCGAAATTATTCAGGTAGGTGTAATTGCCCACCATCTTGGTGGCATGATGCTTGAGGGCATGCATGGCAAACGGTCGGCCACCGGTGCGCCAGAAGATCTTGTTTACTTCTGGATGGTCATCCAGGTATTGGACCACGGCAGCGTTCACCAGGGATGGGTAGTTCTTTGCCAGGTTTGCCAGGCGGTCATTGGGATATTCAAACTGTGGCCAGGTGGCATCGGCCAGCTCCGGGTCTTTCTCCCGGGTCCATGCCACCGCGGCATCCCAGTTCTCAAAGGCACCGGTGGTGCGCAGGTAATTCAACTCCTGTTGACCATCTCCAGCCTTGAAGACATTTTTTATTTCCTGAATGGTCTCCAGGTCTTCCTTGGATATTCCTGCCAGTTCATATTCAAATATAAAACGTACTTCAACACGACGTTCATTAAAGGCCCGTGTTACCGCTTCTGTGACCATGGGATCAGCGTGATGAGGTAAGGGGATAAAGACAATATCACCGGGCTCCACCAATCCAAGCGGTGCCCGCCCGCCTTTTTGCGATACCGCATACCGGGCCTGTGGCATCAGGTCTTCAATATTATCAGGCTTCTTCAGGTAGCCGGGAAATCTTGCTTCTGGATAAGGCGTCGTAGTCCCCGGCCCTATCAAACCCACTTCCTGACGACGTTTTTCCAGGTCAGCCGGGTCCCAGGGGGCATACACCAGGTTTCGCTCTTCAATGCTCATCTGTTGTTGCTCGGGAGTTAGATGATTATCAGCAAACGAGCCAAAGCTTAGTGTGCTAAAAACCAAAAAGCCTAACAAGGTTGTAATGTTATGGTTCATGTGACTTGCCTCCCGGCAGATATTGGTACGATTAATATTATTGACTTAAGACCTGAGATTCAAACTTGCCGTCGCGCATCCGGTAGGTATGGGGAAAGGTATCGGCCATTTTCTGATCATGGGTGGCGACCACCACGGTTTTACCCTGTTCTTTTGCCAGTGAAATCAGTAAGTTAGTAATGGTCTCCATGTTCTTCACGTCCAGATTACCGGTGGGTTCATCGGCGAGAATTAAATCCGGGTCATTCACCAGGGCAAGACATACTGCAACCCGTTGTTGTTCCCCACCACTGAGTTCTTCAGGGCGCTTGTGACCTTTCTCTCCCAGACCAACCGCATCCAGTAGTTCCTGGGCCTTTTTTAAACGTTCTTCTTTAGGAATTTCCGCCAGAACCATGGGCAGCTCCAGATTTTCAATGGCGGTCAATGAAGGCACCAGATTAAAAAATTGAAAGATAAAACCGACTTTTTTTAGTCTGTATAATTCTGCTTCACGCTCACTCATACGGGTGACGTCCTGACCATCCACCAGGATCTTGCCGTTGGTGGCATGGTCCATGGATCCCATTAGATTTAACAGCGTGGTCTTGCCGCAACCGCTGGGCCCCATAATGGCAATGGCCTCACCGCGTTTAATCTCCCAGGAGATTTCTTTCAATGCCTGGACTTCACCGGCAGCGGTATTATATTTTTTTACCACCTTGTTTACTTCAATCATGACGTCTGAATCGCTCATACTATTTTCCTGAATTATATTAAGTTAACTAGTTATCACTAAGGCCTTCACGGACGGATTTGTTAAATACCCAGCGGCTGAATATCAGGCCAACTACCGTGATGATGCCAAACAGTAACATGCCGATAATAAAGGTAAGCTGCGAGACATCTATTTGGGTGGCAAGATACAGAAGGATATTCTTGACCTCTCGTAACTCCCAGACCAGGTTGGTGATACCAAAACCAACAATTAATGATACGGCGATACCCAAGGCCAGACCGATATAAGAGGGCGCGAATATACCTGAGCCAAAAAAACGCAACATGTGTCCTGGGTTCGCACCTCGAATCCTTAACAAGCCCAGGGTGCGGCGGTCCTCCATGTAATTGGTATAGGCCACAGACAGGATGCCAATGATAGCCAGTAGCAGGCCGCCAAATAAATAGATCTGAACGTTTTGTCTGGCGAGGAAGATATACATATCACTGCCAATCTTGCTGATTTCTTCGTTAAATGTTCGAACATTGGAAGGCTCAATTCCGATGGCACGGATGATATTCTGGCTGACCTCATAAGGATCACTACCCGGTGCTATATCAATAGCAAACTGTGCACCGGAAATTAATACATCCAGGTCGTTTAAGTTTTCCTGGTTGGGGTCTGCCACCATATAGGCATTATTGGAGAACAGGTAATTGACATAGTCCACCCTGGCGGTATCGAAAGATTCCCGGTCACTGACAGATACCAGGGGGCTGCCCGGCAGGTACCAGACACCACCAGCGACGGTAGCATTAACCATGTCAGTACCATTTGTCTGTCTACCCAGTAGGGTGGATTCCCCCGGGGCCTTCTTGGTGAACTCGGCAACAGCATTGGACATGATGATATTGCCCTGGGGTAACTTCGAGATTAAATCTGAAAACTGCCTTTGCTGGGCAAGGGATTCTTCATAATAGACGGCATCCAGGTAGTCATCATTGTCAGGGACGAAATATATTGGCAGGCCGTTAAATCCATAACCGGGCATATAGACACCATCGGAAACCCCGTCGAAAAGCGTCCATTTAACCTCGTTGACACCATCGGCTGATTTCATTTTTTCAATCAGGGCCGGAATTTCGGCTTTGATCGCCTGGTATTGCACTCCAATACCACCACTGGCCAGGAGTTCATTGCTAACAATGTCCGAGGCATTTAATGTCAACTGGACATCAGACCCCACCTGGACCCGGGTCCCGCGTTCGATCTTGTTATCAAATACCGCCGTCATGACAGTGGGATAAAGACCAATCGTAGTCATCATGGCAACAATCAGAAGAAAACCTGCGACCCGCTGTGGTTTGGTGGATATGTGTTTTAGTGTCAGGTGCCGAAGTGAACCACCAATAATGGAAACGATGACTTGTAAGATATGGTTCATAATGACCTTTCGTGACACCAGGAAGGTCACCAGTCCATAAACAAACAGGGGGAAACCGGCAAAGTCTAGGATCTGGTCAATGCTCACCAGCCATTTCGATTCAGAGCCTGCAGAAATTGAATAGCTGAAAATCCAGCCCAGGATCTTATATGAGCCGAGTACCAGGGCCATGAAGCCTGCAAATCCAAATTTGACGCCGGCTTGTTTTGTTTCTGATGCCACTACCCGGCCTGATGCTTCAAGGGGAGATATGCGTGACGCATACTTCACCAGTTTTCGACTGACGGCCAGGGCGACAATCACACCAATAACAATAAATGTCAGCAGGATATAAGGTTGTTGGACGATAAGTATTATATTCATTGGCAGCATTCCACCTTCATAAAAGAAGATGGGCACTACGGTCCCAACCAAAGCACCTACAATGCCACCGAGCAGGGCGCCACTGCCAATAGACAGTTGCAGGGCCCTGCCCATTGCCTTGCCCGAGGCCCCCCTGAGGCGCATAAGCCCGAATTTTCGTCTTTCATTCAGGAGTAACATCCCGGTAAGGTTGGCCATGAGGATCCAGCCTACCCAGATCAAAGGCAAGGCAATAAGCAGACTGATCAGGCCGACCTTTTGTGCTGTGTCATTCATCCTCTCCAGCAGGACTTTGGTGGAATTATCTATAAAGACCCGGGGGCCTATGGTAAACGTACGTTCATTCAGAAAGTTTTCTAGTATCTCCAGCTTGGCAAGCGACCCTTCTATGTCCCATCCTGAAATCTGATTTTCATAATCAATCTCAAGCAAATGAATGATGTCTGGAAAATAATTTCCTGCCTCCTCGTGCATATCACCATCATCATGTATGGTAACGATTCCCCTTGCCAGGGCATCAAACCGGCGAATGATATTTTCATTGTAAGGTATGACCAGGATTGCCCCGATCTCTGGGATCAATGACGGTGAACTGGTCTGTTCCAGGAACCAGCGATTCAGGTCCTTACGCTCAATACGGATAGTACGTTCCAGTTCCATTTTAAACACACTGATACTCCTGAGCTCTTCTTCAGTATCTTCATGTTCTTCATCTACCTCGGTCCCATAGGGGTCCAGGGAATGGTGGTTTTCAATCTTTAATTCAAAATGTTTACGGTTCTGTAACTCGGCATAGGCGTTGCCCATTTGTGACTTGGTACCTACCAGGGCAAACACGGCCTTGTCAGCGGAGGGACGTATATCAAGCGGCAGGGTACTGGTATCGGTAACAGTGAGCAGGGACAACCAGGGCATACGAATGGGCTGGCCATCAATGTATGCCACATCTTCGCTGGTCAGGGAATTCCTCAGAAATATCAGGTTATTGTGTTTGCTGATGCCTTCTGTTGTCCTAAGTGCCCTTGATACTTCCGGGATGGCCTGGACATCACCACTTTGATACCCGGAGATGTCCCAGGCGATGCGATCCAGCTGGTCCTCTACATATTTTTTCAGGGCAAACCGTGAGGCAATATTGACTGATGCCAGGATCGCTACAATTAAAAATGTGACTAATGCAAATACGGCAAAGGAACGCTTCCCCAGGATCTTTGCAAGGTAAAGACTATGACTGCTCAGCTTACTTCTCCCTTTTATAATTATTGGTTTCTACCTTCGTCATTTCGGAAAGTCCGAAGGACTTATCCGGTATCCAGTAAATTAAATAACTGCCCGTAGGGCAGACAAAATGTTTGTTTTATTATTTTCGATCCTGAGTTACTTGCCCAGATACTCATTCGTCCCATCATTAATACTATTGGCCCAGTCTATCCAGTAATTCCCTGGATCTGCTGCATAGTCATTATAGTCTCCTTGCACGGTAATACCGGGTATCTCAGGCACCCAGTCGCGTCGCAATAAATCATCGGGATTACCATAACGCGAGGCAAGGGCACGGACTTCAGGGTCAAAACAGGTCTGTACAATGCCATGTTCAATGAGTGTGATCCAGTTGCCGGTATCGCGCAGGCGAACCTGATAGGTGGGCATCAGGTTATGGTGATGCATCCCGTGACCCACTGGCAGATCATGTTGCCGGCCAAATTCAAGAGATTTAGGTGACATCATGGTATTGCCCGGTTCCGGACCATTCTGGATCTCGGTACCAAAGGACCAGTGAATCACCCCGCCGGCATTACGCTCGGAAAGGTTCTGACCGGTAAGGATCTCCTGGGGGTGTTTAAAATATTTTGGGTTGGTACCGGTGCCTGCCTCGTATAACCACCAGAAGCCAGGTTTTTTCTGGAACGGCCATAACATGGTATTAATATTGGGATACTCCATGGAGACACGCATCCCATCTCCGTATAATCCCCCGCCTACAATCTTATCAATATAACCCTCCTTCATATGTACTTCGATCCGAGCGTGATTAGTGGCATGGCTGTTGGTGGAGGCAATAATGCCATGGGTCCGGGTTTGTTTGGGTTCTATCCAGTTATCACTGATGGCCGGGTAATTGATCCGGGAATAGGGATAACGACCACTGGCCTGGCTGGGTAACATATATAAATGTCCCTGCTGATAGGATCCGTCTCCCCAGCTCCTGGCCTCTTCCGGGGTGATATCGCTCCACAGTACGGTGCCTTCGGGATCGGATGCCTCATATCGATCAGAATAGGCGAGGGGGTCGATGATCTTGCCTTCCAGCATCCGCCACACGTCCGCCGGGACATTGGGGACCTGGCTCATCAGATCATAGTGGTTCACATAGGTATAATTACCAATAAATTTTTCTCCCTGGTGTTTTAGGGAAGACTTGGTATTGGTACGGCCACCCGTCCGGTAAAATACCTTGTCCACTTCAGGGTGTTCATCCAGGTAGGCAATCACCGCATTGGATGCGGCAGACCAGTAATTACGGTCCAGTTCGGCCGTCTTTTCATTAGGATATGTCACCTCAGGCCAGGTGGCATGGTAATAGACAGGATCCGTTTTCTTTACAAATTCTTTATAGACATTAAAGTCCGGGAAGGCGCATAGCCGTTCACAAAACGAAGAGGATTCCTGTTGTCCGTCGCCTGCCTTAAACAAGGCCTTGGCATCGGCCAGGGCCTGCATGTCTTCTTTGGGTATATTGACCAGGTCGTTTTCAAAGATGATCCTGGCCTCCACCTTGCGGGCCTCAAAGGCCTTTTGAATGGCTTGCTGGATCAGGGGGTCGGAATTCCAGGGTATGACGATTAAAACAATGTCACCCGGATCTGCAAGACCCAGAGGGGTACGTCCGCCTTTTTGTGCAACAGCGGCCCTGGCCTGGGGCATCATTTCCTCTATGGTGTTAGGTTTCTTCAGGTAGTCCGGGAATCGTGCTTCTGGATAGGGGTTCTGTGGCCCAGGCCCTATTAAACCGGCCTCTTCGCGTAACCTGTCAATATCCGCTGGATTCCATGGGGCAAAGACCGCATTACGTTCTTCTGCCCGTTGTTTCAATTCTGCTTCACTCATCTCCTGGGCGAAACCGTGACCGGATATACCCGTGATTAAGAACAAAGATGAAAGAAAGTATTTATTGAAAATCATAATATCCCCCGAATGAATGATAATTGTGAGATGCCAATCCCTGACATCTTAAACCTTTGAGTGAAAGTGTATCTCAACTCATCGTCAGGATAAAATCGCCAAGTGTGGAATAAATAAGGCATTGATAATTATGAATATTCTGATTTTAATAAATAGGCTCTAAATCTTGTTGCTAATGTGAGTAATAATGATTTTTTATCATTAATTTAAAATTTTTGTTTCAATGTAATTTTTCAGATCTTTTGGAATGAGTTACTGATGTTTACAATTTTGATGGAGGATGAAAGAAGATTGAAGAAAACAGGCACGATTCTGGTTTGTATATGTGTAGTCTTATTTAGCCATATTTGCATCGCATGGGGTGAGCGCGGCCATAATATTGTGACACGTGTTGCGGTGAGGTTGTTGCCGATCTCAGAATCTTTCCAAATGACCACGCCGTTTCAGCGCAGGGAGTTCATGTTGGCTCATCTCTCTAATGTCCCGGATATCGTCTGGCGGGCGGACAATATGTCTCGAAAAGAGAGAGGACTAAATAGCCCCACTCATTATATTAATCTGGATGCAGTCGTAGATAATCCACAGCAAATCATGGATTTTTCTCTTGGGTATCATACGTTTTTCGACCTTGCGAAAAGTAAGGGTTTAAATCTGGTAACTAATGTAGGGACAGCCCCCTGGCGAGTGGAGCATTTACACAGGGAAATGACCAATGCATTAATCTCTGCCAGAGATTCCGACAGCGCGGAATTCATAAGGTATGTAAATCAGGCATTATTATACGCGGGTATAATGGGCCACTTTGTTGCAGACCTGGCAAACCCTCACCATACCACTCGTAATCATGATGGTTACCTGACGGGTAACGGCGGGCTACATGCCTATTTTGAAACCCATGTGGTGAATGAACTGGATCTGACACTGGCAGAAGCAGTTATTCTGCGTGGCAGTCAACCTGATTACCTGGAAGAGCAGTTATTAAACGCTCATCCTCTTTCAGAGCATGGTGAGATCAGGAGTGACCCGTTGAAATTAATCTTTGCATTGGTGTTAAACAGTTATCAAAATCTGGATCGTTTACATCAACTAGATAAGCAACATTCAATTATTACCCAGAGTGATACAGGCAACCGGCCCGCAAAACGTAAACCAGCCAGGGTAGTAGTGGATGATTACCGGGAGTTTGTCATTGAAAGGTTGGCCATAGGATCGGCCGTATTATCAGAGTTATGGAAACTGGCCTGGAACAGCGCCGGAGAGCCTGATTTATCCAGTTATCATAGTTTTGTCTACCCCGTAAGGCCGGATTTTATATATCCGGATTATCTCAATTAATGACAGCCACTAGATACGTTAATTACTAATATATTTCTACTACATATTACTTTCATTCTAAATTGTATGAATAAAACCCCTGATACTTTATACTGTCACGCCTTGGGCGCCTGTAGCTCAACTGGATAGAGTATCGGGCTTCGAACCCGAGGGTTGCAGGTTCGAGTCCTGCCAGGCGCGCCATACAAATAAAAATGTCCACATCGAGTGGGCATTTTTATTTGTGCTGAGGTGTTAAGTCAGGAAGAGAACCTCAAGGTTCGACAACTTTGCAGTGTGCAGGAATGATATATGGATGTATCGTTTACGGACCTAAGGATGGAAAAGTTGAACGCGCGAGGCGCGCCCCCGAAGGGGCGAGCGACATGGAGAAGGTGAGACCACAAAGCGGTCGAGAAGCTGGCCTGGGCCATGTCGCGAGTAGTCCTGACATGAGCGCCTAATACATTAAAGATTTGTTGGATCTAATGACTGCATTGTGCCAGTAACAATATTTCAATCGACACTGATCCTGTTGATTTAGATTTCTTCGGGGGCATGACCTCTCCATATATTTTTTGTATATCTCCCGTGCCGTTTCCAGCCTCGAAACAGCGTATTGAGCCGATTATCGGTGCGTATAGATTTATCAGCGCTTATTAATTACCCAATTTACGTACAAAACAGTCCCTGAAGAGTAGACTGTGGTTTCGAATAAAGGAGAAGAAGTATGATCCAATCCATTAAAGGTAATGGGGGCAGGCCAACGGGCCCACCCGATCTGTTTGAGATAATGAGCAAATTCAGTGGCGGAGGCCCCTCGCGCGGCCGGTTCAGCGGAGTCTTCGGCATCATTGCACTCCTGTTTCTGATTTGGGCAGCGATGACCTCATTTTATACAGTCCAGCCTGAGCAACGGGGGGTGGTGAAGCGGTTCGGCTCCGTCATCGGTATTACCGATCCCGGACTGCACTTCAAAATCCCCTTCGGTATCGACCAGATTCAGTTGGTGGCTACCGAGCGTGTACTCAAGCAAGAGTTTGGCTTTCGCACCCAGGACACTCGACAGGGTGAACGCTCCACCTACAGCTCGGGTGGATTCGAAGACGAGTCATTGATGCTCACTGGCGATCTCAATATGATCGACGTGGAGTGGGTGGTCCAGTATCGCATCGAAGACCCAATCAAGTTTCTGTACCAGATGCGCGAACCTACCCGCACCCTGCGCGACATTTCCGAGTCGGTCATGCGCCGTATCGTTGGTAACATGCTTGGCTCCGAGGTGTTGACCATCGGCCGGGTGGAGATTCAGCAGAAGGCCGGTGATGAGATTCAGGACATACTCAATCAATACGATGCGGGCATACGCATTAGTACCGTCGAAATGCAGGACGTGGTACCGCCCCCGGCCGTGCAACCAGCGTTCAACGAAGTCAATGAGGCGCGCCAGGAACGGGAGCGGATGATCAACGAAGCACAAAAACACGTTAACCAGGAGATCCCCAACGCCGAGGGCGCCGCACTTCGCACCGTCGCCGAAGCGGAAGGTTACGCGACGGAACGGGTAAACCGGGCCGATGGTGAAAGCATAAGGTTCAGTGCTGTCCTGCTTGAATATCAGCAGGCCCCCAGAGTCACCCGTTCACGCCTGTATCTGGAGACCCTGAATGAGATCCTGCCTAACATAGGACAGGTACTCGTCGTACAGGAGGGGCAGGTGGGACCGCTCCCCTTACTCGATGTCAACCGTGAAAACATGCGTGATGCTGGAGGTGACCGATGAAAATCACAATGCTCTCCATCGTCGTGGCCGTGCTTGCCATTGCAATCGGCTCCGTTACCGTCTATACCGTGGATGAAGCCGAACAGGCCATTGTGGTCCAGTTTGGCGAACCGATCGGTGATGTAATAAGCCAACCAGGCCTGAAGTTCAAGCTACCCTGGCAGAATGTCCGCTATTTCGACAAGCGCCTGCTGGTTTGGGATGGGGACGTTACTCAGATTCCGACGCTGGGCCGTGAGTTCATTCTCGTGGATACCACGGCGCGTTGGCGGATCACCGATCCACTGCTATTTCTGACCAGCGTCCGGGATGAAGCCGGTGCACGCACACGGCTAGATGACATCATCGACTCCGTGGTGCGCGATATGGTCTCCTCAACCGAGTTAGAAGAGATTGTTCGCTCAAAGGATTGGGAAGTCGATGTCGATAACCTGAATGATCCCGCGCTAGCCGGACGCAGTGACGTTAACCTGCAAAGTCAACCAAAACTGGGTCGTGAACTACTGGAGGCCGGTATTCTGGAAAGGGCCCGGGATTCCATGCCTGCACTCGGGATCGAGCTGGATGATGTGCGAATCAAGCGGGTCAATTACATTGAATCCGTACGCCGCCAGGTGGAAAGCCGCATGATTGCTGAACGCCAATCCATTGCGGAACGTTTTCGCTCCGAAGGTCGGGGCCGCAGCCAGGAAATCCTCGGTAATATGGAACGCGACCTTCAGCGCATCCGTTCCGAGGCCGCACGTGATGCCGAGAAGATCCGGGGTGAGGCAGACGCTGAGGCGACCCGGATCTATGGCAAGGCATTCGGTGCTGATGCGGAGTTTTATTCCTTCTTCCGTACACTGGAAAGTTACCGGGTATTGGGCGAGAACAGCACCCTCATGCTGGGGGCCGACTCCGACTTTTTCCGCTACCTGGAACAGTCCCAGGTCGAGTGAATACCCGCCTGCCAGACAAGCTGGTTAATTAAAAAGTACCAAGTGAATAGAGGGTTCTTGAAAATTGATATTTGCGGCTTTTGATTTTCAGAAAGATGTCCCCGGGACAGGTCCCGGGGACGTACAACAGTTTACTTAGTGCGAACCTTTTAGTCTGGATTCGAGACTGGACTTATGCCGCCTTTTTGCTACTGACCCACTGCTCTAGCTCATCCGCACCACCGATATGTTGTCCATCAATGAAGATTTGTGGGAAGGTAGTTTTGCCAGAAATTGCACGAAGGCTGAGGTCGGTGTAATCCCGGTTCAACACCAGCTCTTCATAATCAATTTCCAGGGTATTTAGAAGTGTCTTTGCCCTTTCACAATGTGGACAGCCCTGTCGAGAGAGCACGCTTACATCCATTGGTTTTACAACATTCGGCGCGAGATAGTTCAACATGGTGTCAGCATCTGAATTCTCAAACGGGTCTCCCGGTACTTCAGGCTCAACAAATAGCTTGTCGATAATGCCATCCTTGACCAGCATGGAGTAGCGCCATGATCTCATTCCAAAGCCCAGATCATCCTTGTTGACCAGCAATCCCATCTCATTTGTGAACTCACCAGTTCCATCAGGAATAAACCGGATATTATTGGCGTTTTGACTCTTCTGCCACTCATTCATGACGAAAGCATCATTCACCGATACACAGACAATCTCATCGATCCCATGTTTCTTGAATGTCTTCGCTAGCTGGTTATACCTGGGAACATGCGATGATGAGCAGGTAGGGGTAAATGCCCCGGGTAATGAAAATACAATTACATTTTTACCTTTGAATAACTCAGAGCTGGTAACGTCTACCCATTCATGGCCTCGACGAGTTTTAAAGGTCACTTCTGGTACGGTCTGTCCTTCTTTTCTTGGTAACATATTATTTCTCCTTACTTGATTAAAAAATTAATGCGCCAGCATGCTTCGCAGCATCCAGGCATTTTTTTCATGAATCTGCATACGTTGCGTCAGTAAATCTGCCGTGGGACCATCATTTACTTTCTCGGCCACTGGAATGGCGTTACGAGAGGCACGGATAACCGCCTCCTGACCATTAATGAGGCTGCGGATCATATCCTCAGCATCAGGCACACCTTCTTCTTCCTCCACATCAGTCAATTCCATGAAGGCCTTGTAAGAACCTGGTGCAAATACACCCAGCGCCCTGATACGCTCAGCGATCTCATCAACTGCTAGGGCCAGTTCCTGATATTGTTCCTCAAACATCTGATGAAGTGTGTTAAACAAAGGCCCTGTCACATTCCAATGGTAGTTATGGGTCTTCAGATAAAGGGTATAACTATCAGCCAGCACCTTCGACAGGTTCTCGGCTATGGCTTGACGGTCACTGTCAGATATACCTGTATTCATTTGCATCGTTAATTTCCTTGTAAATTTTATTGTTCGATATCCTAAGGCAGATTAATTAATTAATAAAATTAATTAAAATAATATAAACGATGCATAAAAACTATCGCTCATTATAAAAGCTTCAGAGCCTTTTATTCAGGGTGTTACGAGGAGATGCATAGACTGTGGAGAACTTGCGAGGCTGGTTTGAGTTATGTGCCCATTAATGCAGCTAATTGCACTAAATCCTGTTATAAATTTTTACTCTGACCCTAAAAAACGATCTGGTGACTGTAAGAAGACTGGTAATAACCAGGTATAGAAATTGTAATCTGATATTAGTTAGGGTCGTTCGTTATTGTTTAATTCGCCGGGTACCAGCCCTTTAACCTGACCTCAATTGGTTTATTACCAGCATCCACTAATGCCTTGAACTGAGAAATATCCTGACCGCGATGATGGTAGGGATACACAATGGCCGGTTCAAATTCCAGCACGGCGCTGGCAGCCTGATTGATGTCCATGGTATAGGGCAGGTTCATACAGACAAAGGCGATATCGATATCCGTTAATGCTCGCATTTCAGGAATATCTTCGGTATCACCTGATACATAGATATCCTTGTCCCCAAATGATAATACATAACCATTACCCCAACCCTTTGCATGACGGGCACCTTCTTCAGGCAGGTTATACATGGGTACTGCCTTAACGGTGATCCCCTTGATTTCGTGGGATTCGCCATTGGCAAGGACCACTGTCTGGTTGGCATATACAGCAGGGAATTCATCGGCAACGGCCTGTGGAACGATGAATATTGCATCACTGGTATCTATATCCGCAAGTGTCTCAAGATCCATATGATCATCATGGGGATGTGAAATCAGGATGAGATCAGGTTTATCATAATTTGCATACCTACCTGCACCCCCATAGGGATCAATAAAGATATCCATATTATTCCATTTAAAGACGATGCTGCCATGGAGCACAGGGTAGATTTCCAGGTTTCCTGCACTTGTGGTTATCTGATCTGGGGCATTGGATAACTGTGCCTTAAGGATTATTGGCTGCAGGGAGATAAAGATAATCAGGAATATTTGTTTCATAATTTTATTTTACTATTGTTTTCTTTTTTCCACTTTTATCAACATTGACAAAAGCAATATGGGTTTCAAACAGGAGCTCATTGTTTTCGGAGTCGGTTTTCGAATTAAATACTTCGACCATATAACGAATGGAAGAACTGCCAAGATGCGACTCAGTCACCACAAAACACAGGATATAACCCACATCGATCGGTTTTCGGAACACCACGTTATCAAGACTGATGGTGACAAAGCGGTTTCCGGGGTAATCTAGGTTAGCCGTAATATAGGCAAATTCATCAATCCATTTCAGCAGGTAACCGCCAAATAAGGCGCCCTGGTCGTTCATGAACTCTGGCAGGACAAGTTTATAGTGGTTCATAGGGTGGTAATATTATTGGCGTTCTCGCTTTAATCTTTCCAGGTAAAGTCTTTCCCAACCTTCAACAATCCGGTAATACTCTTCTGGATTAATAAAAGGATTGATTTCGGGATTGGTTTTTAGTTTTTCAATCTTGTCCTCAAGATTAAACCAGTATCCATGGGCCCCCAGGAAGACATCCACGGGTAATGTCTTGGCCACTGCAAATGAGTAGGCAAAGTCCTTTGGCATCTCTGGATAATCGGGATGTCCAACCAACGGGCTGTTCTGGTCCATTCTCAGACCGCAAAGTAATACCAGGTCATACTGGCGCCCATCGTCTTCCACGGTGGTTGTCCAGGTGGTGCATCCCTTGGTGTGGCCAGATGTGAAGTGCGCCTGTAAGGCGATATCACCCAGCGATACTACCTGTTTGTCGGTGATGAATTCATCTACTTCACCTTCATGCCACGGGTCACCCTCTCTGAAGTCTGCCACTCCTCCTGTTTCGATAATCTCGGCATCAGGTTTTGATGCCATGACCTTTGCCCCGGTGACTTCCCTAAGCAAAGCGTGACCACCCACATGATCATGATGGGCATGGCTACTGAGAATAATCTTCACATCCCGGATGTCAAAGCCGAGTTTTTCAACATTAGCCTGAATATCCGGGACAAACTCTTCATAGGTACTATCCATGATGATGTGCCCTGCATCACTGGTGAACAGGTAAGAAGGGTTATGAGAGGTTTTACCAATGAAATAAATATTATCAATGATGTGAAACGGGTCTACGGCCTCGTGACGGACGGGGTCATCTCCCCCAGGAGTGGGTGGGACCTGGGCAGTCAGTGTAGTCACATTGAATAGCCCATTAATAATTATTCCAGCAATAAATAATACTTTTAACGAGTAGCATGAAAATGACATGGTTTCTCCTACCAGAAGTAGTTTGTATGATTACCTGTGAGTAAGCCTAATGAGGAATTACGATTGAATCAATAATATTTGAATCATCTTGAAAAAAAAAGATGCTCAATAATTCAGGTTTTAATGAATATATTTACTGTTTAATAGAAAACAGGAAAATATAGGGTGTGATGAAACGAACTATTCAGCACAGCTAATGCAACGGCTGTTAGCTGGATCGAGTTCAAGACGACGGATATCGATCTCTTCATCACATACGGAGCAGTAGCCAAAGTCATTTTCTTCGATACGTTTTAATGCAACCTTGATTTTTTGTAATTGCTGTTGCCTGCGGCGTTCACTTTCCTTTGCCATCTGTTGGCCCTGCATGGCATCCATGCGTGACAACCTGCCAACTCGGGTCTGGTCCAATTCAACCGGCAGGGTGGAATCCTTTGCTACCTCATTCAGAGCCAGGATATCTGCTTGCATCTGAACCAGTCGTTGTTTGAATGTTTCCAATGAGTTTGGGTCCATGATTATTCCAGCCAGCCGCTCCAGGCGATGGTAGGAGGAGATTTTTCTGTCCAGTTACTGGGATAGTGAATACGTTTCGGTATAACGCGGCTCCAGATCACCGCAATGGCAAATAGGATGAGTAGTCCCATTAGTATAGGTGGCCAGATAACCGAAAATTGGGCATTGGCATGGAGAACAATCAGTGGATTAGCGCCGGCAGGTGGATGGACTGTCTTGGTGACCAGCATCAGCAAAAATGCCATCATAAAAGACACAACATATACCCAGAGAAGATTACCGAAAAGGTAAAAGCAAATCACACCACAGGCAATGCCAATAACATGGCCGCCAAAATACGCCCTGGGTTGCGCAGCCGGGGTAATAGGAATACCAAACAGGAAGATAGCAGAGCCGCCGAAGGAGGCGAGAAGGATGGGTGCTGATGGAGGGTCTAAAAACCACAACACAGACCCCAGTCCAATACCTGCGCCCAGTGCTGAAATAAATAAACGATAGGTTTTTTTTAGGATGAGGTTATAGGTTTCAGTACTGCTAGTATTAGTATCCATAGACTTGCGTTACTATCCTGATCATTATTTCCCGGCCAGGGTTTGAATAATATCTATCCAATGGTCCAGGCCATCATAAAACGCCTTGATGGGGAAGCGTTCATTGATACCATGGGCATTGGATGATTCAGGTCCGATAATCTTTGCGCTGGTACCGAATGTGGGAATGCCTGCCCGTCGGTATACACGGGCATCGGTATATCCTGAACTCATGGAGGCCACCAGCTGCATCTCCGGGTAACGCTCATGCACAGCAAAGGCGATGGCATCGACCACGTCCTCTCTTGGTTCGGATGCGGGACTGGATAAATATTCATCTAGTGGGACAATATTTAATTCAGGATTATCAATGACCCTTTCCAGGGCGCTTTGGATTTCATCGACCCGGGTTCCGGGAAATATCCGGCAGTTCACCGTAACGGTGGCCCTCTGTGGCAGGGCATTTTCTACCTGCCCGCCCCGCAACAAGGTAGCGATACAGGTAGTACGGATTGATTGATCATAATCATCGTTGGCAAGAATCGTCTGGATCGCCTGTTTGTCCTGGGGATTATCGGCAAAGCGTTGTAATGCATCACCGAATTCACCGCCCATCTGTTTGCCTTCAGCACGCAATGATTCCCGAACAATGGCATTGGACATAACCGGAAATTCATGGTCTTTAATTTTCAGGATGGCTTCAGCCAAGTCATAGATGGCATTGTCTTGTCTTGGCCGGGCCGAGTGCCCACCTGGATTGGTCGCAGTGATTTCAAATGTGGCATAGGTCTTTTCCGCTGCCTGGTAATGATATGCTAGCGGTATGCCAGTTGCATCCAGGGACCCACCGCCGGAATCAGAATTTAATGCGAACTCGGCATCAATCAGGTCAGGGTAATCGTTGATTAGCATATTGGTGGTGGCCTGGGTGGTCTCTTCATCACCTGAAAATACCAGCAGGAGATCTCTATTGGGGACAAACCCCTGCAGTTTTAAACGGATAAAACTCTGGGTCAGGTTCATGACACCGTACTTGTTATCAGATGTCCCGCGACCATGAAAATACGTATCATCTTGATTCAGGATAAAGGGGTCATGTTTCCATTCCTCTGGTGAGGCATCAACCACGTCCATGTGTGCCAGAAACAGGATGGGTTTTTTTCTTGCATTACCATTACCCGGATACCTGACCACCAGCGCGGCCGTATCATTTACCGGTAGAATGTGGATATCGTCGTCACTGAAACCAGCCTGGGCTAACTGTCCGGCAAGATAGGATGCCATTTCGGGGACCATGTCCTGACCGGCAGCGGTGCGAAATGAGATGATATTCCGGTAAATATCCAGTGCCCTGGCATGATCTATTTCCGTGGTTTGTGCCGGCAAAGAGCCGATAAAACCAAACAAGAGAAATAACAGGGTGTAAATGTTCTTCATGAATCTGGACGGGAAGATTAATCTTCCAGAATCGTGTCTTCGGGGCTTTTAATAAATTGCTTGCTCAAGGGAATAAAAGACCGCATTTCACCGTCTTCGATAAAGGCGAGCACCTTGATATTCCCATCGGGTTGATCAACCCAGTCAATAACCACTTCGAAATTGTAATCAGCATCATTATAGGTCCTGACTTCTTTGCCGATAGTTTGTCCTGTAGCGAGGGCTTTTAATTCTGAATAGGGTTTCTCCCGGTATTTATCCAGTTCCTCACTTAAGATTTCGATGGCTTCCGAATTGTCCATTTTATCCCCTGGTAGATTTATACTTTAGACTCGTTCATATTATGAATGTATTGTCCTATACAATACAATTATAACGTAATAAATACGCTGATATTTTCATTTTTGTTTATATATTACAGGTATGGTTTTGAACGAGTGGATATTAAATAACGAGGCAATAATCAGGCTGGGGTCATTTGCTGGGATCTTTATCTTGATGGCCAGTCTTGAATTTGCCCTTCCCAGGCGAAAGCTATTGCTGTCGCGATGGCAGCGCTGGACCAATAATGTCAGCCTGGTTGTTCTAAACACAGTTTTGCTCAGGCTGGTATTTCCCACTGCCGCAGTGGGATTTACACTGTTTGTGACAGAGCAGCAATGGGGTCTGTTTAATTATTATTCTTTGCCATACATCGTGGTGGTTGTTCTATCCATTGTGTTACTCGACCTGGCAATCTATTTACAGCATGTTATGTTTCATGCTGTGCCGTTACTCTGGCGATTACACCGGGTCCATCATGCAGATCTGGACTATGACGTGACCACCGGGGCCAGGTTTCATCCGATTGAGATCCTGTTATCAATGTTAATCAAGTTTGGAGTCATTGGAATATTAGGTCCGCCGGTGCTTGCAGTTGTTCTTTTTGAAGTCATTCTAAATGGCATGGCAATGTTTAATCATAGTAACGTCCGACTACCGGGCAGGCTTGATGCGGTACTAAGATTATTCGTAGTAACACCTGATATGCACCGGGTCCATCATTCTGTGGAAGATTTTGAGGCCAACAGCAATTTTGGTTTCAACCTTTCGTTCTGGGACAGGATATTTGCCACATATACGGCCCAGCCAGAGGCAGGACATGAAGGGATGACAATTGGGATAAACCACTATCGCGAGCCAGGACAGGTGGACTCGCTTTGGGGGATGTTGATGTTGCCATTTGTCGGCAGAACCGGAGACTACGTCATCAACCGCCGGAGCTGGAGACGTAAAGATCCTGATTGAGTGGTTAGAATATGCTTTTTAATTCTTTCAGCAAGGCAACATAAATACCATGACAGAATTCAACGGCATCTTCGGTATTGGCGTTCCATGATGATGACCATTCCACCAGTGTGCCATTTCCCTCCGGGTCCTTGCTCAATTGAATAACCCCAATGTAGTTGGCTACCTCTTGTTTTGAAACCGGAGAAGGACCGTCATCGATTGAATAACTCAACTTGTATTCATCTGGCTTATATTCCACCAGTGTTTCATGAAAGGCATCATTGAGTATTCGTTTTGCACCAATTTCTGTTCCGGGCTTATCTCCCACTTTTTCAATTTTAGTAATGACTGATTTAGAAAAGGGAAAGGCATGGAAGTCACTAAATTGCTTCCAGACTTCTGAAACAGGCGCGGGAATGATTGCTGTTTGATACGTTGCTTGCATTTTAAAACTCCATAATTGAATTAACTGTCACCCCATACTTCTCTGGCGGTGTTTACCACCAGTTCCAGTTTGGCCCATTGGTTGTCCGGGGTAATCTTGTTGCCATGTACGGTACTGGAAAACCCGCATTGTGTACTTAGGCACATATTTTCCAGCGGCATGTAGTTAGCTGCTTCGTTAATCCGCTCGATTAAGATAGTTTGTGGTTCCAGATCCGGTACTTTTGAAGAAACAATACCCAGTACCACGGTTTTATCTTCAGGAACGAATCTTAGCGGAGCAAAATCACCAGATCGCTCATCATCATATTCGAGGAAATAGGCATCCACGTTCATTTCATTGAACAGGACCTCTGCTACGGGGTCATAACCGCCCTGGGCGAACCACATACTTTGAAAATTACCCCGGCAAAGATGAACACCCACAACCAGGTCATCGGGCCGCTCATCAATAACATCATTGATTAGCGCGGCATAGGTGCGGGGTAGTTGGTTTGGATCATCCCCCCGCGCTTCACTCGCCTGGCGCATTTTGGTATCACATAAATAGGCCAGGTTGGTATCATCCAGTTGTACGTAGCGGCAACCGGCATCATATAGTGCCCTGATTTCATCCCGATAACACTGAGCAAGATCGGCAAAAAATTCGTCCATGTCAGGGTACGATTCAATATCGATTGCGGCCCTGCCACCGCGAAAGTGGACCATGGTAGGTGAGGGGATTGATACCTTTGGTGTCTGAGTAACCTGGGATTTTAAAAACACAAAGTCATCCACCTGAATGGTTTGTGAATGTCGGAGTTTACCTGTGACACTTAATTTTGGAGGGGAGAATCCGGTTTTGCCTTTGGCATCGGAACTGGCCTCAATGTCACCGGTGACCGTGACACCATCGAGTTTTTCCAGGAAATCCAGGTGAAAGTACTCTCTGCGAAATTCGCCATCGGTCACCACTTTCATCCCCAGTGATTCCACTTTTCTAACTTCCTGGGAAATGGCGTCATCTTCTATGGCCCGGAGTTCTTCTGCAGAGATATCATTGTTTTTAAATTTCGTGCGGGCATCTATGACTTCAACCGGGCGTAACAGGCTACCTACCTGTTCTGCACGAAACGGCGGATTAACTTTAGACACTTTCATGACTCCTCTAATAGTAATTCAATCTGGATATTACGTTAATTTGCATAAGGGTTTTTGATTAATTCCATGAGTTCTGGGTTTTGATATGCCTGTTGAGTTAATTTCAGGGTGGTGACATGAAACACATCAAAAATACGTTTATCAGACAGCGAAATATTATTCGACTCAATAAATGATCTCATGTCAGCAATGGTCTGTTCATAGATTTCAGCAAGGTCAGAGCCGAGTACCTCAGGGTTTTGCCAGTTGTTGATGTATTCATCAATATAGGGTTCCAGTTTATCCACCTGGTCAGTCTCAAATTCGATTAATGTCCCACGAATGACCTGTGGAAGGATCTCCCTGTACAAGGTCTTCATATGGGAGTTGATAAGTTCAGCCAGGGTGGCACCCCGGTATTGTTGTTTAATCTTTTCCAAATCCATAATTACCTGTCCGTATTATTTGCTCTCAATATCCAGTGTTGAATTAATTAATGAGAAAGAACATATAGTTTATCAGCGATGTTTTATTAACTAGTTGATTTGTGATGGTATTATCAGATTAACTATATTTAATAATATATACTTGTTTTGTGTATTTTAACGTCATGGTGAGATTGTGAACAAGTTAACAACCCATCTAAAAATGTTTGTGATCTGTACAGGTATCTTGTTATCCGCATGCAGTATCATCCCGGAGACACAATCATCTGATGAACCAGAGATTTTGACTATCTATCCAGATGGTTCCATGAAATTAATGGGGAGACCCATACCCCCGGAGGATGTTGTGATTTATCCCGATGGATATGGTGGTGAGAAGGCCGCCATTAAATCCGGTCTTCAACCGTTACACCCGCCCTTTTATCGTGACACCATCATAGTGGAGCGGGTTAAAGAAGAAGAGGCTGCTGATAACTAACCCTGACTGCCATGGTGAGGTGAATTAGCTTTCTTCCTTAACCAGAAGGTAATTGCTATGGAAAAAAACATAATTGGGAGGTGAATGGCCAGTCTCCCCTGGGTCAGAAATAATCCGGCAAGGAGTATGGATAATAAAACCCTGTATCTAACAGCCAAGGGCTTAAATAAATAACCTTCAACCACCGCTGCCAGAAACAAAAACGCAATTAGGACCCCCGAAATATTTATCCAGTAATAGATATTCGTAATATCGAGGCTTAATATTTCTGGTTGGGTCACAAAAATGAATGGCACAAAAAAACCACTAATTCCGAGCTTCATGGATTCGATGCCGGTCTTAATGAAATCACTTTCAGCAATGGAGGCGGCTGCGATTGAAGCAAAGCAAATGGGCGGGGTAATCATGGATAACACACCAAAATAAAGTACAAATAAATGAGCTGGAATTGTCTCGATACCGGCCTGCACCAGTGCCGGAGCCACCAGGCTGGCCATGAGGATATATACTGCGGTGGTTGGCAGGCCCATTCCCAACACCAGGGCGGCCAGGGCAGTCAATAATAGTAATATCAGCAGATTGCCGCCTGACTGTTCAACAACTCCCATTCCAAAATTAAAACCAAGACCGGTAATAGACAAAATCCCAATAATTAATCCAGCAACGGCGACGGCGGGCAGGATAGTGATCATGCCAGACCCTGTGGTATCGATGATTGTAATCAGTCTTTTAAGATTGGGACGTTCAGGCGTGAATATGGCCGCAACAATACACGCACCACTGGCAAATAATGCTGTCTTTTGGGCCAGTTGGTTACTGGCAAATAACAGGTATAACAACAAGGCGATAGGGACCAGGAAAGGCCAGTATTGATAAAACGTGGTTTTAATGGACGGTACATCCCCGTTATCCAGGCCCTTGACCTGCTTTCGGCTAGCCCTGAAGTGCACCTGCATAAACAGGGTAAAGTAAAACAAAATACCTGGCAGTAGCGCGGCCTTGACTATTTCCTGATAAGGCACTGATATGATATCTGCCATGATAAACGCGGCCGATCCCATAATGGGTGGCATTAATTGTCCGCCGCTAGAGGCCACGGCTTCAATGGCCCCGGCTTCCCTGGCATGATAACCACTGCGCTTCATCAACGGGATAGTCACGATCCCGGTGGTCACCACGTTACCAACCGCACTGCCGGAAATGGACCCGAATAAAGATGAAGCCAGAATGGAACTTTTGCCTGAACCACCGCGGATATTCTTCATTAATGCAATGGCCATATCCAGAAACATCCTTCCACCCCCCAGGGTAAATAATGCGGCTCCAAAAATGACAAAGGCCAGTACTGTAGTGGTAACAACGGCCAGAGGTGTACCCAAAAGACCGCTGGGATCCAGTACCGTGTAATTGAGTGTTTCATATAAACTGACTTCCCGTCCTTCCAGTATCCCGGGAAAATGGTTTGCGGATATAGCGTAGATAAAAAATACGGCCATCAAAATGATTAACGGCCACCCGGAGGTGCGACGTGTGGTCTCAGTGATTATCAAAACAGTAAGAACAGATACAACAATGCCAGCGGTATTGTCCATATAACCATAGGAAATCAGGCCCTCGTAGTTCCATGTGGCATAGCCAAACAGGAGTAAAGATGAAATGGCAAAGAACAGGTCAAGGTAGCCGGGTTCAAGCTCAAACTGGCGACGATTTTCACGCTTGTGGTTTATTACCACAAAGATATCGGCTGTAACAATACCCATCATGGCCAGTCCGATCTGTTCCCGCCAGATGGCCATGCCCAGATAGCTTGTTGGTATATCAAAGACAAAGACAATCCCCAGCAGGACGATGAGGGCACGAAATATCAACGAAATGATATTAATCATAAGACCACCTGTAACAGGAATCCTGCAGATCTATCGACCGGAGAAGTTTAATCCCCTGGTATTAAAAAACCGGGTTGCCGCTTTATGATAAGGAATGGGATTTTGTGAGAAATTCATGCGTTCATGGTTCCAGGCACTAAAGTCCTGATTTTCGTTTACCAGTGATTCATTTTGGTCCCAAATGATGTTCAGTACGTCTTCAACCACATGGTCAGCTACGTGTGAAGAGGTCACCAGGTAGTAATCATAGGAAAGGAAATAACCGTCTTCTGAGATGTCCGGGATGCTGCCGGCTTTTTTCAACACAATATTGGAGGCATTAAAAATTTGTCTTTGTCTGTCCACAGCCGTCTCGGAAGGGTCCATGCTGATATATCGAATACCAACCCTGGCATTGGCCTCCAGTGCTGCAGGGATCCCTGGTGAAACGCAGAGGGCGACATCCGCCCGGCCTTCCGCTACTGCCTGAACCGAACTGATGGGATTGGTGACCGGGACAGTCCGGACGTCATTTCGCTCAAGTTCCATATTGGCCATTTGCGCACGTGCCACCAGTTCACAGGATTTATGCGAAGAAAAAATTCCTGTTACCCGCTTACCTTTGATATCTTCAATCGTTTGAATCGGGGAATCTGCCGCAACCACAACACCCGCAAAGATATCGTAGGCATTGGATACCAATCTCAGGTTATCGTTAGGCCGTCTGAACTGGCCCCTGCCATGGTAACCTTGTATCGCATCGTCTGAATTTATCAGGGCAAGTTCCGCCCGGTTATTCTGTAACATTGGAACGATGACCTGGGCACCACCATAACCTGCCACAATGGCTTTATGGTCTGTTGACCGATTTATTGCAGAGGCCAATGTGACCCCAACACGATATGCCTTGGAACCGGTGGGTAAGGTAATAATCTGAATATTTTGAGGCTCAGCAGCAATTACACCAAATGACACGGTAAGCGCCATGAGCAAACCATATATGCAGAAAAAATTATTACCTTGTGGTTTCATTTCAATAACTCTTGATAGCGGCTGGATGATTAACTGGAAGTATTGCGATCTGTCATACTTCGATTGTAACTTATAGTTCCAGGTCAGCCAGCAGTGGCTGATTGATATTTAATACATAATTTAATACATATTCTTCAATTTATACTGATATGGTTGTGTGTTGGCAACGGGTTTAAATATCAAACACAATAATAATGTATAAATATATTCATTTGTCCACAAATGTCTGAAATTTGGCAAAAATTTCCTCTATTATTTGCAAATATCTGAAATTATGGTCTATCCTAAGCTTTGTAACATGCAGTAATCTGATGTAGAGGTAGTAATAGAAGTATGCGCTTTTTTTGTTCCTGCCAAGTACATTTCCAACTGCATAACAACAAGGGTAATCCTAATTAGGGGGGATTGTGTATGAGTAGTGGCGTCGTTAAATGGTTTAATAATGCCAAAGGATTTGGGTTTATAGAACCACAGGATGGTGGTGATGATATCTTTGTGCATTATTCAGCCATAAAGAGTGATGGATATAAAACACTCAATGAAGGTCAGAAAGTATCGTATGAAGCAGAGCAGGGTCCCAAGGGGTATCATGCCGTTGAGGTAATGATTCAGGCTGACTGATAGGCTTCAAGGATAATTACCAGATATGACCCCGCTATCGCGGGGTTTTTTTATCATAAAGAAGGGTGAATTATGGAAATGTGGGAACAGGTTTTGCTGGGTATTGGTGCATTTGCCATTTTATTTATGTTCTGGCCTGGCGCCAAGGCCGCCATGGAAAGGAGCAAGGCGGCTGAAAACCCGGACTGGAAGGGTGCCCTGATACCGATTTTTCTGGTCGTGGTGTTTGTCATATTGTTGGTTTTTATGGCAAAGAGTTAGTACATCAAATGGATGACTATCGTGAAATACTCACTTTCTGGTTTGGGCATGGGAATTCTAACCTGGAAGTTTTGAATGAGAAGTTATCCCTGTGGTGGAACAAAGATCCTGCCATGGACGAGGAGATTAAATCCCGGTTTGAGTCTCGTTTACTAAGTCTTGAAAATGGCGAACTGGATACCTGGCAGACAGAGCCTCAAGGTCGGCTTGCCATGATTTTACTGACAGATCAATTTTCAAGAAATATCTATCGAGACACCCCGATGGCCTTTGCATTTGATGCCCTGGCAGTCAACCTCGTCCATGATGGTATTCATCAGGCAATCGATAAAAAATTGCGATTAGTCGAACAGACATTTTTTAATATGCCGCTTATGCATTCCGAATCCATGGCCGATCAGGACTTGTCAATCTTACAATTCCAGGCAATTGTCGATTGTGCCCATGATGAAGAAAAAGAAAGACTGCGGGATAATTTGAATTACGCGGTTGCCCATCGTGACATGATACAGCGCTTCGGGCGATATCCATATCGAAACGAAATCCTAGGCAGGGAATCTACTCCAGAGGAAATTGAATTTCTAAAACAGCCAGGATCATCATTTTGAATATGCGAAATGTGAGGAATGAACCGTGAGGTGTGAGGGAAAGCTATTCCTGATACAATTTGCAGGCCTTTAACCTGGAAAATATATTGATGCAAGTTGTATCAAAAAAGACAAATTACGATTTCAACAAGCTGCAAAAGCGGCTACGTAGAAACGTCGGTCAGGCTATCCAGGAATTTAATATGATAGAGGAAGGTGACCGTGTCATGGTTTGCCTTTCAGGCGGAGCGGATTCCTATACCATGTTGGATATCCTCATAAGTCTCAAGCGCAGTGCACCGGTAAAATTTGAATTAATTGCCGTAAACCTGGATCAAAAACAGCCAGACTTTCCCGAACATGTGTTGCCGGAATTCCTGGATGGATTAGGGGTTTCTTACCATATCCTGGAAAAAGATACCTACAGTGTAGTCAAACGGGTGGTGCCTGAAGGAAAGACCATGTGTGGGTTGTGTTCGCGATTAAGGCGAGGGATTTTATACCGATTTGCTAAAGAGAACGGAATAAACAAGATAGCTCTTGGACACCATCGCGACGACATCATCGAAACACTATTTTTAAATATGTTTTATGGTGGCAAACTCAAGGCCATGCCGCCCAAATTGCTCAGTGATGATGGTGACAATATTGTCATCAGGCCGTTGGCATATTGCCGGGAATCAGATATCAAGCAATATGCCGAGGTAAAGGCATTCCCCATCATCCCCTGTAACCTGTGTGGGTCCCAGGATCACCTGCAACGCCAGGCCATGAAGCACTTGTTAAATGACTGGAACGCAAAGTACCCGGGCAGGGTCGAAACCATTTTTGCCGCGATTCAAAATGTGGTGCCGTCCCATCTTGCTGATAATTCAGCATTTGATTTTCAAAACCTGGGTCAAACAATCGATGAACCAGACCAGGCAAAGCCCTGGACCTGATTTTAAAAGTAATCTTACTTTAAATGCCTGAATTTAATTTCATCCAAAAACTGGTCATATATGCCGTACCGGTGTTGTTTGCCATCACGGTTCATGAGGTGGCCCATGGTTGGATTGCCAGCAAGCTGGGAGATCAGACTGCAAAGATGATGGGAAGATTAACACTAAACCCCATCAAACATATCGATTCCATTGGTACCATTGTTGTCCCGATTATGATGTTGTTGGTCTCACCGTTTATACTAGGTTGGGCAAAACCTGTACCGGTGGACTGGCGAAATTTGAGACGGCCCAAACAGGATATGGCCTGGGTCGCCATTGCAGGTCCCGGCGCTAATCTCATTATGATGATTTTCTGGGCATTGTTGGCAAAAATAATCATCGTATCCGGCCTGGGTAACTATCATTATTCCGTCCCCGTGATTGCCATGGCCATGGTGGGAATAGGCATAAACATTGTACTGATGGTATTGAACCTGATACCCATACCCCCCCTTGACGGTAGCCGGGTGCTGAGCGCAGCACTACCACCGAAGGCAGCCTATCAATATAACCGCCTTGAACCTTACGGATTAATCATTGTACTACTGCTGCTATTTTCCGGGGTTCTGGGAAAATTTTTCTTTCCCGTAGTAGATTTTTTTAATAGCTCTGTAAAATCTCTGATCCTTTAGGCCACCTGGTGCAGGTGTACATCCCGTTGCGGATAGGGGATAGAAATCCCTTCTTTATCGAAGGTCAGTTTTACCTTTTCTGTCAGGTCCCAGTACACACCCCAGTAATCTGCGGTGCTGGTCCATGGACGCACAATGATATTCACACTATTGTCAGCCAATTCACCAACGGCAATCACTGGAGCCGGGTCTTTCAGGATTCTCTCATCTTCATCAACCAGTCGTTGCAGAATGGCCTTGGCCATTGGGATGTCATCGTTATAGCCAATGCCAAATACCAGGTCCACGCGGCGGGTATCCTTGGCAGAAAAATTGGTGATGGTCCCACCGGTAATGGCAGAGTTAGGGATGATGATGGCTTTATTATCACCGGTTTTCATTGAGGTGGAAAAAATTTGAATACCTTCAATTACACCACTCACACCACCCGCTTCGACAAAGTCACCAACTTTAAATGGCCTTAATGCGATAATGATCACTCCGGAGGCAAAGTTGGAAAGCGATCCCTGGAGTGCCAGACCAACTGCCAGACCGGCCGCACCCAGTACAGCGACAAGGGATGTTGTTTGAATTCCCAATTGCCCAAGAGACGCAATAACGACAAAAACAACAATTAATATATGACCGATATCAGACAGAAAACTGGACAATAGTGGATCAATGCCTCTTTTTTTCATTATTCGGTTTGACAGGTTTTTTATTCGTTTTGCTATCCAAAGACCGATTAATAAGACAGCAAGCGCAAGCCCTGCATTAATTAAAAATTACAGTAGCGATTCATTGCTTAACAGTTCAGATAGATTGATTCGATTTCCCCTGTTTTAAATTTGATTATTAATAATTTTATTCAATATTAGCTGAATTATACTAGATACAATCATGCTACAAAAAATAATTATTTGCTAAATATTTCAATTAAGCCATTGACAGATTTAAGATGAAAAGTACCAGGAAGTTGACCGGCACAGTAAAGGATCTATTGAATTTTGGAATTACTTTTCAGGAAAACCACAGGTTTTCTGACGCTAAAAAGGTTTATGAATCTGTCCTTGAACAATTTCCGGAGAACCATAATGCCCTGCATCTTTTAGGTATGGTTATGCATCAAATGGGGAACAGCAGGGAGGGTATTAAATTTATTGAATTGGCAATTGAAAAAAAATCCGGCATCGCCCTTTATTATCATAATTGCGCCCAGGTATACCAGGAGATCGGCGAGTATGAGGAGGCAATCAAAAGGTTCAGCCAGGCTCTGAAAATCAAGCCCGAATACCCTGAGGCAAGCTTAAAGTTAGGTAAACTAATGATGCAAGCAGGTAGATATGATGATGCCATAACCCATTTTAAACAAGCGTTATCATTAGTAGATTATAAAGCGGATATTTATAACCAGGTTGGCCAGGCCAACTACAATTTAAACAGGTTTGATTCAGCAATAGCCAACTATAACTTGGCAATCAAACATGATCCCGAACATGCTGAGGCGTTGAATAATGCAGGGACAGCACTGACCAGTCTTGAGAAATATGAAGATGCGATTGACAGTTTTAATAAGGCACTCAAGATCAACCCGGATTATGTGAAAGCGCATTCAAATTTGGGGTTGGCATTGTCAGCTTTGGGGGATGGTGATGGCGCAATGATGCATTATGACCGGGCGCTTGAGATAAATCCGTTGTTTGTCCCTGCCTATAATAACAAGGGAATTCTGCTAATGAATACCGGCAAGAGGGATGAGTCGATAGCCTGTTTTAAGAAAGCGTTGGAACTCAATGAAAATTACTCAAGAGCAGAAAGGCATTTATCAATGGTCGATTCAGACCAGGCCAGGATTCCGATTATTAAACAAAAATTGTCGCGGGCAGGTATCTTGAAAAATGATTTAATCAACTATCATTTTGGACTGGGAAATATTTATGAAAAAAATTCAAGCTATGATGAAGCTTTTATTCATTATAAAAAAGCGAACGATTTGGTGCGAGGCTCAATCAATTACAGCCGAAAAGGTTTTTCATCTCATGTTGATAGATTAATCAGTACTTATACTACCGATTATATAAAAAAAATTAAAGAATATGGAAATAAATCCGATGTGCCAGTGTTTGTTGTTGGCATGCCCCGTTCCGGAACTACCCTGGTTGATCAGATAATTTCTAGTCATCCTGATGTGTCCAGTGTGGGTGAGCGGCGTTTTATGGCAGACTTTGTCTATAAAGCAAATGAACTGATAGATCCTGGGCAGGCTTATCCAGAGTGCATGGCCAGCATAAACAAGAAGATAGTCTCAAAATTATCAGCAGAATATCTGGCACTATTGAAAAGCAGCCCAGGTAATGCCATCAGGGTTGTCGATAAAACACCCGGGAATTTTATCAGGATTGGGCTAATCAAAACCTTGTTCCCAAATGCAAAAATCGTACATTGTAGCCGGTCCCCGCTGGACACCTGCTTATCGATTTACACAAGATACTTCCATTATGGGCATGAATACTCATACAACTTGATAGAATTGGGTAATTATTACCATGACTATCAGAGGTTAATGTTGCATTGGAAAACAATCTTTACTGAAGATATATATGAAGTCATCTATGAAAACCTGGTTAATAACCAGGAGAAACTCACACGGGAAATACTGAAATTTCTCAATCTGGACTGGAGTGAGAATTGCCTGAATTTTTATCGTAATAAGCGGGTGATACAAACTGATGAATATCATGTATTGGGTCCAATTCATTCCCGATCTGTTGATAAATGGAAAAACTATGAGCCGCATCTTCAGCCTTTGGCTGATATTATTGCCACAAAGTAATCAATTTTTCCTCCGGACCGATTCAGATCTGATTAAGCAGGCTGGCGTCAAGCTGCAAAAATATTATATGGATTGTTAATGAACAAAAAAAAGCAAAAAGTCGTATCAGCCCAGGAGTTGTTGCAACGGGGTATTGCATTTATGCAATCAGGTAAAATTGCACAAGCGGAATCTGCGATGAAAGCAGCACTAAATTTACAACCGCAGTCCCATCATGCATTACATATTTTAGCGGTATTGTCATATCAGCAGGGCAAATATAATGCTGGCTTAAACCTGGTGAAAAAGGCGATAGCAGTCAATAACAAAATACCTGAATTCCATAATAGCGCAGGAATCATCAATACCGAGTTAAAAAAGGAAGAAAATGCCAAATCTGATTTTGAAAAAGCCATTGAACTCAAACCGGATTATGCAGAGGCTTATTACAATTTTGCCAACCTGTTAAAAGATCATGGAAATAAGGAAGATGCACTGGCCATGTATAACCAGGCGATTAGATATAATCTTGATTACTTTCAGGCCCATAATAATCTGGGCAATCTTTACCGGGAGATGGGGAGGTTAGATAATGCCGTAGCCTGTTTTAACAAGGCATTGGAAATAAACCCACGCTTTGCCACATCTTACAGTAACCTGGCTGACACCTTGTTGAAAAAAGGCAAACTAAAAGAGGCTTTGTCAAATATAGACAAAGCACTGGAAATGGCCCCGAATTTTGCAGAAGCACATAATAAACGTGGGGCAATACTGAAAGCCGCCGGATCTCTGAGTCAAGCAAAAACAAGCTTTTTAGCGGCCCTGAAAATTAACCCCGATTATTCTCATGCATATAATAATTTGGGGACGGTGAATATGGAATCAGGGCATTTAGTTGATGCGATTGAAAACTACAAAACTGCTATAAGGCTTACCCCTGAAGATGCCGGTGCCTATAATAATCTGGGGTCTGCATTATTGGCACAGGGTAAAATTGAGGATGCAATTATTGCCTTTAATAACTCAATTAAAATTAAACCTGAAAACGCATCTACATATAATAATCTTGGTAGAGCATACAAAGACCTTGGTAATACAGAAGATGCGATTAAATGTTTTGAAAAGGCAATTTACAATGATTCTGGTAGTTTGTTGGCATATAACTTACTGGGAAACCTCTATCAGGATAAGGGTAAGGAAAGTAAATCAATACCTTTATATGAGAAAGCTTTGTCTATCAAACCTGAAAATGCCGTATTAAATAACAATTTTGGAAATGCACTTAGAAAACTGGGCTTATCTCAACAAGCGATAAATAAATATAAAAAGGCAATTGAGCTGCAACCCAATTTTATAGAGGCATACAATAATCTGGGTTCTGCATTTACCGACATAGGCGAAACATTTGATGCAATTGAAATGTTTAAAAAGGCGTACGCCTTAAAGACAGACTATGTCCCTTCAATCGTCAATTTGTTGCTGACCATAAATTACAGTTCCAAGATTGAAAATGAATATATATATGAAAAGACTACCGAGTTGGCAGCCCTAATTGATATAAAAGGAGCGGGCGAAATAACTAACGTTAGTATTGATAAGCAAAGAAAACTAAAAATAGGTTATGTGTCTGGTGATTTCTCAAATCATCCTATTGGCTATTTTATTGAAGCAGTATTAACTCAACACAATAAAAGCACATTTGATGTTACTTGTTATTCAAATTCGATTAAATTTGATGACCTCACCAAACAGATCAAAAAGGCTGTTAATTATTGGCGCAATATCCATGCCTTAACTGATGATGATGTTGCCGAAATGATTATGGAAGACAAGATTGATATTCTGGTCGATTTATCTGGTTACACAAACAAAAACAGGTTGCCGATATTTGCAAGAAGAAATGCACCAGTACAGGTGACATGGTTGGGGTATTTTGCGACAACCGGTCTTAAAAATATGGATTATATCCTCGCCGATAAATACGTCCTGCCTGAAGGTGAAGAGAGATACTTTACAGAAACTGTGCGCCGTCTGCCAGACAGCTATCTTTGTTTTGTTCCTCCATCTTGCAAAATAAGTGTCGAAGATCCACCATCATTAAAATCAGGACAAATTACCTTCGGTTGTTTTAATAATTTCAGCAAATTGAACCCTGAGGTATTTAAATTATGGTCTGAAATTATGCATGATGTCCCAGGGTCCAGATTGTTTCTCAAATACCGTCAGTACTCCGACGATGTGATAAAGCAAAAGGTCTACCAGGAATTTTTCCGGCATGGTATAAAAAACGATCGAATTATTATGGAAGGCAGTTCACCGAGAGAAGAATTACTGAAACAATATAACCAGGTGGATATTGCGCTGGATCCATTTCTATTCGGGGGAGGGACGACGACTGCGGAGAGTGTTTGGATGGGGGTGCCGGTGGTGACTCTTAGGGGAAATCGTTGGGTAGGAAGAGTTAGTGAGAGTATTTTGTCCACTATGGGTCATCAGGAACTTATTGCTAATAGTTCCGAGGATTATAAAAAGATTGCTGTGTCTTTAAGTAGTGATTCTGAAAAAATTCTGGAGTATAAAAACAACCTCAGAAAAACATTACTGTCATCTCCATTATGTAATGGCAAGCGGTTCGCCAGAAATCTTGAAGGCGAATACCGTAAAATGTGGCAGGAATGGTGCGATAATAATGAAATTAACAGCTGACAAAATTAGAGAAAAAACTTGTCCTGCTTGTGGACATCATGTTGCGGTCCAGTTTATGAAAGAAAACCTGCAGCCACTGGCAACGTTGGCCTGGCCCAGGAGTGAGCAAGCGGCAAATACTTTACCAGGGTTGCCCCAGGATTTTATAAGATGTATCAGGTGTGGCCATATTTATAATCATGATTTTAAATATGAGGATGTTCCCTATTCGGACAATCCGAATCTAATGTTCAATAAAGGTAAGATTTGGTCTGATTTTATTGTAGATGTTCAGAATAAAATTCAAACTTACTTGCCTGAGAATCCCATCGTTATCGAGATAGGTCATGGAGATGGCAGTTTCCTAGCCTCATTACACAGGCTATGTGGGTCAGGTACGTTTATCGGGTATGACCCCCATGGTGCACAACATGACACAAACACAGAAGTACAAGGATTGTATTTTAAAAATGAATTATTTAAACCAGTACAGTTGTTTTCAGAAATGAAGCCCGATTTGATCGTAAGTCGTCATGTGCTGGAACATCTGGTGAATCCATTGGGTTTTTTGCAATCAGTTGCCTTTGCTTCAAACCATTTCAAGACTTTTCCGCTGACCTATTTTGAAGTTCCTTGTATCGACAGGGTCCTAGAGTCTGGGCGAACCGTTGACTTTTACTATGAACATAGTTCCCAGTTTACGTCTAAGTCTTTTAATGAAATGCTACATCAATCGACCTTGTCTATTAATGAAATAGGTTACGGATACAAAAAAGAAGTTATCTATTCCTTTTGCACAATCAAAGATTCTGGTTTTCCTGCACAATATATTGATGAATCTTTAACTTTTTATGAAAACGCTGAAAACTCCCTTGTTGAAATCAAACATCAACTTCAGAATATTTTTGAGTCGGGGAAGAAAATAGCCATTTGGGGAGGAACCGGTAAGTCCGCCGCTTTCATGTGCCGATATCAAGTAGACAAAGACAGGTTTCCCGTGGTAGTCGACTCAGATAAATTCAAAGTTGGTACATATGTCCCTGGTACTGGTCAGGAGATAAAATTCTGCGACTGGCTGGTGGAAAATCCAGTTGACATTATTATTATCCCTCCACAATGGCGGGCGAAGGATATCATTACAGAAATAGAATCAAATAACATCTTATATGGTCAGGTGCTTATTGAACATAATGGAGTACTGGTAGATTTTAAAACAGAACAACATCCTTATTGATACATTATTTCCACTGTAACCGATTCTCAACGGCCCGGGGGGAGGGGATATCCCCGGACCGTGAGATACTCGGACGGTCACTGCTACAAACTTAACCCTTTGGGATGGCGGGTAGTCATTACCCGATAGAAGTCAGCAGGATAACTAAGGCCGTAAGTAATGCTGTAAAGATCAGTCCGACTGATATCCCGGCAATGATGCAATTTATAATAATCACGAAAAACGATAATTGTTTTTCTGGTAAATGTAATTTTTCAGTTATTGGATTCATTTTTAAATTTGCGTATCAAGCGTGAGTGTTATATTCACCCTTCGGTCAAAAAATGTTCCTTCCAGGTCAGTTTCAGAGGCATTTGCCTGAGACTCTCCATATGAATGAATGAGAATACGTTTACTGTCCAGCCCGGACTTCAGCAGCGCGGCGCGGACAGACTGTGCGCGTTTTGTACCAAGCTGGCGATTGAAAATGGTTGCTCCGCGTTTGTCTGCAAAGCCTTCTATCAGGAGTTTGATTTCAGGAAACTGTTTGACGAACTCAGCGAGTTTACGGATCCTCGGTTCAGAGTCATTATCAATATCAGTGCTTTCGGTGCGAAAGTAAATCGACAAAGATACACCATGACTCAGGTCCTTGAGTGAAGATGTCCGGTTCCTTGCAACCACTTTCTGCATCTCGGTACCAATCTCTTCCTGCATCCTGGACACCCTGTTCTCCATAATTACCAGCTGCGTTTGTCTATCAATCAGGTCCGTGTTCAGTTGTGATATTTGCTCGTACTTTTTTTCATTATTCTCTCCCAGCCAGGCACCGCCAGCCATTCCTAATATGGCACCGGGTGGTCCTGCGATCAGTCCTCCAAGGATTGCTCCTATACCAAGGCCAGTTTCAGCCTTGTGTTTAAAGTTTCCATCATTGGTATTTTGTGTATCTGCATGGGCGACGATATTAAATAGGCATAAAATCATAATTCCAGATAAGATTAATTTGCTCATTGTCGTTCTCCTTGGTATTTAAATTTTCGACAGTGTTAATTAAACACGCCAAAAAAGTAGTTACACTGGCCAGGTAAGGAATTCTAACGATGAATTCTGGCGAAATTATGGAAATTGTGGCGAATATCAATACTTGGCTGTATAAATTGTTATAAAGTTTTTGCCAATAATATTGATTGTTTCAGGGTGGGTTATGAGTCGAAAAATTGCATTGATAGAAGATGAGTCAGCTATACGAAAAAATTATGCGGATGCCTTGAGCAAGCAGGGCTACCAGGTGATGGGCCTTGAATCCAGGCAGGAGGCATTAAAGGCGTTTCAAACTAACCTTCCTGATTTGGCGATTATTGATATCAGTCTGGGAGATGATGTGGAAGGGGGATTTGATGTATGTAGGGTGTTGAGAAGTAAATCAAATACATTACCCATAATATTTCTTACTGCAAGAGATTCTGACTTTGATGTCATTTCCGGATTACGCCTGGGGGCAGATGATTATCTTACCAAGGACGTTTCTATCCATCAGATCCTTGCCAGGGTGGCTGCATTATTTAGAAGAATTGATGCCCTAGAAACTGAATTGGCAGAGGCAGACCTTAGAAAGGTTGGAGATTTGTCTATTGATTCAACCAGCCTCAGTGTTGAATGGAAAGGACAAAAGGTCACCCTTACTGTCACGGAATTCTGGATATTAAATTCACTGGTGAGAATTCCGGGCCATGTGAAAAACCGGGACCAGCTAATGCAGGATGCCAATATCTTCGTTGATGATGGTACTGTTACCTCACATGTGAAAAGGCTTAGAAGAAAATTTGAATCGCTGGATGAAACCTTTGACTGTATTGAAACAGTATATGGTATGGGGTATAGATGGAAGAAGTGAAATGTTAAAAGTAAAAAGAATTTGCTTATAGAAACATCTTTTAACTAATTGACAAATGCCAATTAAAATATCAATTAAAACCAAACTCCTGATGCTCTCAATCGCTGTCTTGAGTATCCCTTACGTTGGTTATGAATACTTACGGGAAATGGAGCAATACCTCCGAGATTCTCTCGAGGCGTCATTAATAGACTCAGCTATTGCGGTATCAGGGCCCCTACATAATAAGGACATTTTATTTCCCCCGGGTGAACAAACTATACAACCTTCTATATTTGTCCATAAATTAACTCATCCAATCCAAATGGATGGTTATACAGATGACTGGATGTCTTATCTGAGTTGGTCTGATACATATATGAAAGATAGTGGAAATGCACTAGACCCTTTAATTTATAAATTTATTATCAGCCGTTATCAGCAATACTATTATGCCTTATTACAGGTTCAGGATTCCCAGTCAGTATTCCGACTACGTGAGAATCCTGGTGCATTAGATAACGACCATGTGATTTTAAGTTTCAAAAATTATAATGGAGACCTCAAGCATTATTATTTTTCCCCCGCTGACTCCGGTGAGTTCACGCCATTTGAATTAATTAGGGTTAAAGACCAATTTGGTGTGGAAAATAATGAGTATGATTATAAGACCAACATTGGGGCTTACTGGCGGCAGACAGAAACAGGTTATAATCTGGAGATTCGTATACCGGTTAATCTCATTAGTGGGACCTTGGGCGTCACTGTTTCCGATGTGGATGACCCTGTAGAGCGAACAGTTTCTTCAGTTGTTGGTACTGCGGGTAGTCAAACCTGGTTTGATCCCGGTCGGGTACTGCAATCTTCACTTGTAATAGAAGAGATGATTGAAAATTACGCGCGTATTGAAGGCAGGCGGATCTGGGTACTGAACAATAATGGTCAGGTGCTGGCGACAACCGGCTCTTTAACAAAAGATCTACCAGGACCTACTTTTAATCTGCTTTATAGTTTATTGCTGCCGCCCGTCCATCAAAGATTCAGTGATGATCTCTCGGGTGCATCACGACTTCAGGGTGATGAAATTAGTACGGCATTGAAAGGAATTCCCGGCAGCAGGTGGCGTACCTCACCTGATGACAGGGCAATTATTTTATCGGCTGCAGCACCGGTAATGATAAATAACATGCCAAACGGAGTGGTCGTGGTGGAAGAAACCACATCACATATCCAGATTCAGCAGCGAGAGGCCATGGCGTCACTATTTAACAAGTCCTTGTTTGTTTTTATCTTTGTCACTTTGCTATTACTAATATTTGCTACCCGGCTATCCATACGTATCAGGCAACTGGAACGCGATGCAGCGACCGCAATCGATCAACATGGCCGTGTCGTTGGCGGATTCAGAACAAGTGATTCCACCGATGAAATAGGTGACCTGTCACGGAACTATGCTGCGATGCTCGCCAGATTAAAGGAATACAATAAGTATCTGGAAAAATTGGCGGGCAGGTTATCACATGAACTACGCACCCCTATGACAGTGGTGCAATCATCTCTGGATCAACTCAAAGATGTAGACTCTGTTAGTGAAAAGGGAACCTATCTTGAACGCGCCAGGGAAGGGATACGCCGATTAAATACCATTGTCATGCGCTTGAGTGAAGCGACCAGGCTCGAACAAGCCTTGCAAAATACAGAACGGCGGTTTGAAAATGTAAATGACCTTATTTCTAAATGTACTGAGGGTTACAGAGTGGCATTCCCGGACGTGGAATTTATGCCGAATATTCCCGGACCAGTCCTTACCAGAAATGTGGCGGCGGATTTGCTCGTGCAAATGTTGGATAAAGTGGTTAAGAATGCGATTGATTTCAAGTCACCTGATTCCCCCATCGAAATAGCATTAATGGGGAATGAAAAATCCTGGGAAATAAAGGTTGTGAATTATGGTCCAGCACTTCCAGATTCCATGGATGAGCAACTGTTTAATTCAATGATATCTTTAAGGGATAAAAAAGACGATACGGAACCACATCTGGGGCTTGGTTTATATATTGTCCGTCTGGTAGTGGAGTTTCATGGAGGGGTAGTTTCGGCACAAAATTTGCCGAATGAAAAAGGCGTTAAAGTAACAATGGTCTTTCCCCATGAATGATTTACCAGTTTGCAACTGTGCGTCTGGCTTGTTCATTCCCAAGCCTGCTCAATATGCCAGACTGCGTTAGGACAATTTGATAAATGGCCTGATCTGCCATGGGGAGATAAACGCTGTTACCATAATAAGTGTCAATCCAGTCCAGATGGTTTTGTAACTTTATTAATACAGGCCAAAGCTCAAGACCTGGTTCTGAAGACAGGTCAAATATACTGCGTTGGTCATATCTTTCCTGGTCTATATTGCGATAGCGACCACTTAATCTTTCCAGTCTGTATCTTGAGTCCAGTCCGGCGACTATCGCGGTTGGTTTCCATTTCAAGATACGGGCATCAATTTGCCATTCATCGCCATTGAGCAGATAGCTTTGCCCGTCTCCTGCATCAGACTGGGTGAGGACAGCAAGAAACTGTTGTGAGCCAGATTGCCAGAATTGAATGGAGGCTATCAGTTCCTCTTTAGTAAGCCTTTGATATGTATCTAAGTTAACCCCAATTAACGAGATAATTAAGGAAGTAAAAAGAAAGCCCAGGGAAGATACACCCAGCAGCCAGCATTTTAAAATTCGCTTTTTAGATAGGGTAAAAAGCGCAAGTAAAAAAAACAGCAGGCCAATAATTCCAGTGATAATCACTGGAAATACAAATAATTTATCAATTTGAGGGAAATTACCAATCATAGCTCAAAAAGTCACCAGAAAACGGGTTTCCCAACGGTTTTGAATACTGTAGCATTTTTACCCCTAATATAAAGTAACCATTATGTCTTATCTTGTTTTAATAATGCTAAAAATAGAATTCCCAGAAAAATTCTAATAACCACCAGACAGTTTTTTAAATTATGGTCATACCTGAAGAGAAGCAACAATACGCTGATACAATACGTCAGTTGATTCCAATCAACGAGCTGCCTGCCGAAGTGCAAAACGACATTATCAATAAAGCAGACTTGATTGAATTAAAAAAGAAAGCGCAAATTTTTAATCAAAGCGATCGAGATGGCTATTCTTTTTATCTAATTGATGGCGAGATTAATCTGGTCGCTAATGGACAGGTAAGTAGTTCAATTAAGTCCGCAACAGACCGTTCAAAATATCCCATGGCCCAATTACAACCACGGCAATTTTCTGGTGTTGCCAATGTAAATTCCGTGGTGATGAGAATTGATAGGAACAGCTTGGATAAATTAATTGTTGTTCATCAGGGGCAAGGCGCCGCTGATGATGAATTTGGTGATGGTCTTGGAGATTCATCATCGGTGGTTGAAGTTGATGTCATCGATGGGGATGAGGAAGAAAGCGTAGACTGGATGACAAGAATGTTGCAGTCAGAAATATTTGCAAGCATGCCCACATCAAATATGCACCAGTTATTTGCATTACTGGAACCTGTTGAATATAAAAAAGGGGATAATGTTATTACCCAGGGCGAAACGGGCGAAAATTATTACATTATCCAGAAAGGGAAATGTGAAGTTTTACGTCAGACCAAGCCAGGAACCAAGGAACTCAAGCTGGCTGAATTGTCCGCAGGAGATGGATTCGGTGAAGAGGCTCTGATTACAGAGACGGTTCGCAACGCCACTATTAGAATGAAAACGGATGGTATTGTTGGTCATCTGACCAAAGATAATTTCGTTTCCATTATTCACAAAACAATGCTTCAGACGGTGCCTGCGACCAAGGCCCAGGAGATTGTCGAACAGGGTGGTAAATGGTTAGACGTCAGATTTAAAAATGAATATGAGAGAAGCCATATTGAGGATTCAATCCATATCCCCTTGAACATTCTTCGGGTGCAGGCGGACAAGCTGGACCATGACATTCCTTATGTATTGTACTGTGATACCGGGGGGAGAAGTTCAGCAGGCGCTTTCTTGTTAATAGACCGTGGTTTCAATGCCACTTACCTCGATGGAGGGCTGGTTAATCATCCTGAGCTTAACCCGGAGGATGAAGTTACGCAGATACCAAAACCACCGCCAGTTGAACCAGCATCGGAGCCTGAAAAATCTGCTGTAGAGAAAGATACAACCAAGCCTGACGCACAAGCCCCCGAACCACCGGTCGATGATGAAGAAGAATTGGATCCGGAGATTAAGGCAACCGTTATTGAGACTGAATTGACCCGGACTAATATGGAAATAGAACGCGCCAAAAAAACAGATCAAACAGTGATTCGAAATCAGCAGATCGCTAAAAAGCTGGAAGAAGACAAAGCGAAATTGAATGCCGAGAGATCCAAGGTCGAAGCGGAAATCCAGCAAATGCGCCAACAGGAAGAAAAGCGACTTAAAAAACTTCAGCAGGAAGCCGAACAACGTATGAAGGCAGAAAGGCAAAAGATCGAGGATGTCTATGCCAAAAATGCTGAGGAAATGGAAAAACTTGAACAGCAAAAGGCCGAAGCTGAAGCAAACCTGAAGGCAGAAAAAGCACGCCTGGAAAAAGAAGCCGAAGAGGCACGAAAGAACAAACAGGATGCCGAAAAGGTCCGCCAGGAAATGGAGGCCGCGAAAAAAGCCATGGAAGAGGCCGCTGCTAAACAGCAACAGGCCCAGGAAGAAATGCGTAAGAAGATTGAGATGGAGGCCAGGAAGAAGATCGAGATAGAACGTCGCAAGCTGGCAGAGCAGGTCGCAAAAAATAATGCGGAAATAGAGAAGGCCCGCAAGGAAAAGGCCATTGCAGAGGCCGCCAGGGCGGCCGCCAAGGAAGAAGCCGAATTAATGATCAAGGAAATGCAGACAAAGCAGGACCAGTCAAAGGAAGAGCAGGAAAAACAGCTCCGAGAGGAACGAAAGAAGCTCGAAATAGAACAGAAAAAGATCCAGGCAGCATTTCAGGAAGTGCATAAGGCCAAGGCGGAAGCAGAGGCCTTGAAGCGGGCTGCTCTGGCAGAAGTTACAGCCTTAAAGGCGAAACAGTCGCAATCCAGGGCTGACGTGACAACCAGCGATGCATTGAAAGAGCAGATGCAATCGAAGATCAAAGCTGCACAGGAAAAATTGGCCAAGGCCTCGGTAAAAGCCTCAGAGGCAGAAAAGCAGGAAGAACAAGTTGCAGTGGCACAGAAGGTTAACCAGGAAGACCTGCTTAAGAAGAAGGCCGAGGAAGAAGCGTTGGCGAAACAGCTCCAGGCAGATCTGGCGGGCTTTAAAGAAGAGCTGGAAGAACAGGAGCGAGAATACGCCAGTTCAACCACCCAACTTGAACATATGAAACGAATCAGGGAACGGGCCATGGCGGCCAAGAAACAGGCGGAAGATGCAAATCAGGACCTGTTATCGGACATCTCATCCCAGCTAACCAGCAAGGATTAGCTTCGCTGTAATTACAAGGTATCTTCACAAGACTATGCAAGATGATGATTATTGGATGCGTCATGCCATCACTCTTGCCAGACAGGCTGAAAAAGAAGGCGAGGTGCCGGTTGGGGCATTAATCGTCATCGAAAACGAACTTGTCTCGGAGGGATGGAACCGGCCAATCTCACTGAATGATGCTACTGCCCATGCCGAGATTCAGGCAATTCGTTCCGCTACCACCAAAATTGGGAACTATCGCCTGAAACATGCCACCTTGTATTGCACGCTGGAACCCTGTGTGATGTGTGCCGGGGCAATCTTCCATTCCAGAATCCAACGTGTGATCTTTGGTGCTTTCGATCAAAAGGCTGGGGCTGCCGGCAGCGTGGTTGATCTTCTTTCTAATCAAAAGTTAAATCATCATGCAACGATTTGCGGTGGTATTCTGGAAAACGAATGTGCTGAGTTATTAAAGCAATTTTTTCAATCGCGTCGATAGCAAATGGAAAACTCAATAGACTTTAACCTTAAGGACCTGGCGGAAAACTTAATTGCCAGGAAATGGAAAATTGTAGTAGCAGAATCCTGTACAGGCGGCGGGGTTGCCAGGGCAATTACAAATTTGCCAGGGAGTTCAAGCTGGTTTGATCGCGGGTTTGTGACCTATTCCAATGAGTCGAAAATAGAAATGTTAAATGTCACAAGAAAAACCCTCGATACTCATGGTGCGGTCAGTATCGAAACGGCAACGGAAATGGTGGAAGGGGCATTACAACACAGTCATGCCCAGGTTGGTCTGGCAGTAACCGGGATCGCCGGTCCTGATGGTGGGACAGAGGACAAACCTGTGGGGACCGTGTGCTTTGCCTGGAGCGCGATTAACACACCTACATTAAATGCCATTTCAAAATTTGACGGAGAGCGAAATGAAGTCAGAGAACAGGCGATTATGATGGCCATCCAGGGACTGTCAGAACTGGTTGAAAAACTGTTAAAACATTGAGATTAATGAGAGGCTAAATTTCCGGTATATTCAACTGCATTTTTAAAATTGCCCTGTCATGAATAACTTATAACTATATTTATGAGACTGTTTTACGCCATTTGGCCTGATATACAAGTTAGAAACCAGTTGGTGGCGCTCTCATGGCAGTTAGATAAAGGCAAGATCGTCCCGCCAGGTAATCTCCATTTAACCTTGTTGTTTCTGGGACAAATTGATGGCCGAAGATTAGATTCCCTGATTGAAGCAACAAATAAAATTCAGGGCAAAAAGTTTTCTCTGAATCTCTCAAAATATGGCTTCTTTAAGCGATCCGATGTCTTCTGGTTAGCACCTGATAGTAACCCGGATGGGTTAATCGAACTTGTTAATAATCTGTCAGATCTTGCAGTTAAGAATAATATTTCTATCGATGATCGTCCCTATCAACCCCATGTCACCCTCGCACATAAGACCCGCTCAAACGTACCATTAAATCCGGTAACCATCCCCTGGACAGTTTCAAAATTCTCCCTGGTGGAATCGAAAACCCTGCCACAGGGGGCAAACTACCAAATACTTCACTCCTGGCCACTTACCTGAGGTCATTTTTATGGGATAATCAGGGGTTCAGTAAACCAATAACGTGGAGATTTGATCAATGGACGAGAAAAAGAAACAGGCATTAGATATTGCCCTGGGCCAGATTGAAAAGCAGTTTGGTAAGGGCTCGATAATGCGCATGAGCGAAGACAGTATCATTCAGGATGTCGAAGCAGTCTCAACAGGTTCACTGGGTCTTGATATTGCCCTGGGGATAGGTGGTTTTCCCCGTGGCAGGGTGGTAGAAATATATGGCCCGGAATCTTCTGGTAAGACCACGCTTGCATTGCATGCGGCGGCGGAAATCCAGAAAGCAGGCGGTACCGCGGCATTTGTTGATGCTGAACATGCCCTGGACCCCAAGTATGCGGAAAAGCTGGGTGTCGAAATAGAGGATCTGCTGATATCTCAACCGGACACAGGCGAACAGGCCCTTGAGATCACCGATATGCTGGTGCGTTCCGGTGCGGTAGACCTGGTGATTATCGATTCAGTAGCGGCATTAACCCCAAAGGCAGAAATCGAAGGAGACATGGGGGACAGCCATATGGGCCTTCAGGCACGCCTGATGTCTCAGGCATTGAGAAAACTGACGGCCAATATCAAGCGATCCAATACTCTGGTAATCTTTATTAACCAGATCCGCATGAAGATAGGTGTCATGTTTGGTAGCCCTGAAACCACTACCGGCGGCAACGCATTGAAATTTTACGCATCGGTACGGCTGGATATTCGCCGGATTGGTGCCATTAAAAAGGCAGACGAAATCATTGGGAATGAGACCCGGGTCAAGGTCTTGAAGAACAAGGTCGCCCCGCCATTTAAGGAAGTTATTTTTGACATCCTCTACGGAGAAGGCATATCACGGGAGAGTGAGATCATTAGTCTTGGAACCCAGCATGATATCCTTGAAAAATCCGGTGCCTGGTATAGTTATAATGGTGAACGGATAGGACAGGGGAAAGAGAATGTCAGGGTTTATCTGAAAGACAATCCTGAAATTGCCCGGGAAGTAGAGGCAAAGATCCGTGAAAAAGTCCTGCCGGATACTGTTAAAGCAGTTGAGGAGCAAGAGCAGGAGGCAGAAACCTGAGTGACGATAAGCGGCAGGCCAGGGAATATGTCATTGGCATACTCGCCCGTCGGGAACACAGTCGCAGGGAGTTGACCCGTAAACTCAGGGCAAAAGGATATGACCCGGACCTCATTGAGGCCTTGATCGAGCAGCTAGGCCAGGAAGGACTGCAAAGCGATACCCGTTATGCCGATTCCTATCTCTATAGTCGCACACAAAAGGGCTACGGGCCTGTCAGGCTTCGGCAGGAATTAAAGGAACGTGGTGTCGATGATACAACCATTGAAAATAGCCTGGAAAACCTGGAGATTGACTGGACTGAAAGGCTTACGGAAGTGAGAAAGAAAAAATTTGGTGAGACGATACCAAAGGATTATAAAGAACAGGCGAAGGAATCCCGTTTTTTGCAATATCGCGGATTTACTTCTGAGCAGATTCAAAAACTTTATCAACGGTGAACAATGACCAGTAACCAAATCAGGAAAGCATTTCTGGATTACTTCCAGGGAAAGGGACATGAGGTTGTTCCCAGTAGTCCGCTGGTGCCTGCCAATGATCCCACCCTGTTGTTTACCAATGCAGGAATGGTCCAGTTCAAGGAACTGTTTCTGGGAAAGGAGACGAGATCATATAATCGTGCAGCCAGTTCACAGCGTTGTATCCGTGCAGGTGGTAAACACAATGACCTGGATAATGTTGGCTACACTGCCAGGCACCATACCTTTTTTGAAATGTTGGGGAATTTCAGTTTCGGAGATTATTTCAAACAGGACGCCATAGAGTTTGCCTGGGAATTTTTAACAAAGGTGTTAGGCATTCCGGAAGAAAAACTCTGGGTGACCGTGTTTGAGGATGATGATGAGGCCGCAGACATCTGGTTAAAGCATATGGGAATCAATGAGGATCAGTTCAGCCGCTGTGGAGAATCAGAAAACTTCTGGGCCATGGGGGACACCGGGCCATGCGGACCTTGCAGTGAGATCTTTTATGACCATGGCGAATCCATTCCGGGTGGCCCTCCCGGAAGTCCCGATGCAGAAGGTGATCGATATGTTGAGATCTGGAACCTGGTATTTACCCAGTATGACCGTAGTAAAGATGGCACTTTAACTGAAATTCCTAAACCCTCGGTGGATACGGGTATGGGTCTGGAACGTATCGCCGCAGTGATGCAGGGGGTCCATAATAATTATGATATTGACACCTTCAAGCACATCATTACTGCAATTCAATCATTAGATGGCTTATCTAACATCAATGATCTGACATCTCAACGAGTGATTGCAGATCACATCCGTTCCTGGGCGTTTCTAATTGTTGATGGTGTCGTGCCATCCAATGAAGGCCGGGGTTATGTATTGCGCAGGATCATCAGGCGGGCAATCCGGCATGGTAATAAGATCGGCTTTAGTGAACCGTTTTTTCATAAACTGGTTACACCACTTGCCGAGGCCATGGGAGACATGGGCAGGGTATTGATAGACAGAAAAGAATTTGTTGAAAAGAACCTGTTCCAGGAGGAACAGCGATTTGCCGAAACCTTGGAATTAGGACTCAAGCATCTGGAAGATGCCATTGATGGTTTAAAAGACAATCTCATACCAGGGGAAGACATATTCAAACTCTACGATACCTATGGTTTCCCCGTGGATTTAACCTCTGATATAGCCAGGGAACGAAATCTTGAAATGGACATGGCCGGGTTCGAAAAGGCCATGGGTGCCCAACGGGACCGGGCCCGTGCCGCCAGCAAGTTTGAAATGGATTTGTCTGCAGATGCAACTAACCTGGCTTACAACACAGAATTTACCGGCTATGAAGACATTCAGGGTGATACGAAAGTAATAGCCATTTTTAAAGATGGGAATGTCGTTGACACTGCCGGTAAAGGTGATGAGGTGGGAATTATTCTAAATCAAACGCCTTTTTACGCGGAGTCTGGAGGTCAGGTGGGTGATACCGGTCAGTTACAATCTGATAATGCAAACTTCAGTGTTATGGATACCCAAAAACTCGGTGATGCCCATTTACATCGAGGTATTATAGAAAGCGGAGAAATAAAAGTCGAGCAAAACCTATGGGCGGTTGTGGATGCAGGTCTAAGGCAAAATATCGTTCGTAACCATTCTGCCACCCACTTATTACATGCCGCATTACGTCAAATACTCGGTAATCATGTCACTCAGAAAGGTTCACTGGTAGAGGCCTCCCGGTTACGGTTTGATTTCTCTCATTCAGATGCTGTGACTTCTGAAGAGTTGATTCAGATTGAAGATCTGGTCAACCAGAAGATCCTGGAAAACACCAGGGCCAGTACTGAAGTCATGGGATTGGAGCAAGCAAAAAAATCCGGTGCCATGTCCCTGTTCGGCGAGAAGTACAGTGAAACGGTCAGGGTATTAAAGATTGGGGGAGATTTTTCTATTGAATTATGTGGTGGTACCCATGTTAATTATGCCGGTGATATTGGCCTGTTTAAAATTGTCTCGGAAACGGGGATTGCGGCGGGTGTCAGGCGCATAGAGGCACTGACCGGTAAAGAGGCGATAAGATATGTCCGGGATAATGAAGCGAAAATAAATTCTCTGGAAAACTTGCTAAAGACAGATCAGGCGAATATCGAATCAAAACTTCAACAAGTATTGGATAAGGTTAAAGCCCAGGAAAAGGAACTCAGTCGACTCAAGGCGTCTCTGGCCAGTAAGGCAGGAGGCGATCTGATATCTGAAGCGGTTGAGATCGAAGGTATCAAGGTGCTGGCGAAATCCCTGGATGATATCGATCAGAAATCCCTGCGTGAAACACTTGACCAATTAAAGAACAAGCTTGGTTCTGGTGCGATTGTGCTGGCCAGTGTCAATGGTAGTAAGATCAGCCTGGTGGCTGGCGTTACCAAAGATGCAACCGACAGGATAAAGGCAGGCGAACTGGTCAATTTTGTTGCCCAGCAGGTTGGCGGCAAAGGGGGAGGCCGTCCGGACATGGCCCAGGCAGGTGGTAATGATCCAGCGGCGTTGCCCGATGCACTCAAAGGAGTTCCCGATTGGGTGAAACAGCAATTGTCCTGAATGAACACTTGTTATCCATTTGAAATCCGTTAGAATTCGCGGCCTTTTTACAAAAAACAATCAATATCAACATGGCACTTATTGTAGAAAAATATGGCGGTACCTCGGTGGGATCCATCGAACGGATCATGGCGGTAGCTGATCGTGTGATGGAAACATTCAACGCGGGGAACCAGGTCATTGTTGTCCTGTCAGCAATGGCGGGAGAAACAGATCGCTTGATATCACTGGCCAGGGAGGTTTCTCCCAATCCCGACCCCAGGGAAATGGATGTCTTGATATCAACCGGAGAGCAGGTCTCCATTGCCCTGTTAAGCATAACACTACAGTCAAGAGGTTATTTGGCAAAGTCATTTACCGGAAGCCAGGTCAGTGTTCATACCGATAGTGTCCATAACAAGGCACGTATTGAAAAGATTGATACTCAGAATATTCAGCAAGCCCTGGATAAGGGACAAATCGTTGTTGTAGCTGGATTTCAGGGCAAGGACAATGAAGGGGATATTACTACCCTTGGCAGAGGGGGGAGCGATACCAGTGCGGTGGCATTGGCTGCGGCCATGAAGGCTGATGAGTGCAGGATTTATACGGACGTTGATGGTGTTTATACCGCTGATCCCAGAATTGTCCCCGATGCCCGGCGCATGGCATGTATCAGTTATGAAGAAATGCTGGAGATGGCAAGCCTGGGCTCCAAGGTCTTGCAAATCCGCTCCGTTGAATTTGCCAATAAATATAAAGTGCCCCTGAGAGTTTTGTCGAGTTTCAATCCAGGCGATGGCACGTTGATAATTGATGAGGATGAAGAAATGGAACAAGCATAGCTTTCAGGAAGCGCCCAAAATCGTGATGAGGCAAAGTTAACCGTCGTGGGTGCCCCGGACACGCCTGGAATCGCATATAAAATTCTGGGGCCCATTGCCGAAGCCAATATCGAGGTGGACATGATTGTGCAGAATGTCGGCGCCGATGGCACAACCGATTTCACCTTTACGGTACATCGAAATGATTACGAACGGGCTATGGAAATCCTCAAGAACACCGCAAAAGAAACCAATGCGCGTGATGTCAATGGCGACAACAAGATTGCCAAGCTTTCCATTGTTGGTGTGGGTATGCGATCCCATGCCGGCATTGCCAGCAATATGTTCAAGGCACTGGCTGATGAAGGGATTAATATTCAAATGATTTCAACCTCTGAGATTAAAGTCTCAGTTGTGGTTGATGAGAAGTACCTGGAGCTGGGTGTTCGAACCTTACATGCATCATTTGGTCTGGAGAAGGATGGATTTGTAGAATAATAGCCACCAGCCAGCGGATTTTTGGTGTTTTTACAAATATTTGTAATTCAAGGAATTGTCAGATCGAATCAGAGTCTGAAGCTAAATAAATCAGCATCTACAATATGAAATAGTTATTATAGAATTCTCATTGGGTTACAATCGGATGTATCAGGGACAATAAGGAGTTAACAGCCATGTTAATATTGACACGCAGGATAGGTGAATCTTTGATGATTGGAAACAATATCAATGTCACAGTGTTGGGAATTAGAGGGAACCAGGTACGAATAGGGGTCAATGCTCCTAAGGACATCGCGGTACATCGCGAAGAAATTTACGATAAAATTCAACATGAAACATCTAATGGTCAGGGAAGCGATAACGAAAAAGATCCAGGAAAGTAATCATAAAAGACTTTAATTTAATGGCGGCCAAATAGTTTAGAAACAGTCTTGCCGTTATTAACCTTGTATAGAATATCGGAGAGGTGGCCGAGTGGCTGAAGGCGCTCCCCTGCTAAGGGAGTATGGGTCAAAAGCCCATCGAGGGTTCGAATCCCTCTCTCTCCGCCATACAGTCTGGTCTCTGTTGAGTGTCTCTGCAGAGACCACGCATTTATCAAATTATCCGCCCGAACTTTCGCATCAACCGACGAGGGTGCGAGAGCAGGGCATGCGTCGGTTTAAATCGACATTGCAAGCGCAGCGTTTTTTAAATGCAAATTTAAAACTAATAATTACTTTATGATTTTTAATTTTAGACAATACTCATATTTACCGACCATTCTAACAGGGGTCAGTCTGATTATATTGATTATCTTTGCTGATGTTCAGTACAGAAAACAATATGAGCAGGACTTGCGGTTACAGGTATTGGAAAAAATTAATGTTGTCCGTGCTAACCTCGAGAATCTTATAGCCATAAATTCTAATGTAGTGCAAGGCATGGTCGCATTACTAACAGCCAACCCTGATTTGTCAGTAGATGACTATAACAAGTTTGCACGATACTTGTTTGAACAAAATATGCAATTACGCAATATTGGTGCCGCGCCTGACTTAATAATCAGGTATATGTATCCGTTGAAAGGCAATGAATCGGCAGTTGGACTGAATTACAGAGAAAATAAGGCCCAGCTTGATGCCGTACTTCAAGCACGGGATGAAGGCCGTATGATACTAGCTGGCCCGATTAAGCTGATTCAGGGGGGGGAGGGCCTCATTGCACGTATTCCCGTTTTTCAGGATGATAAAGGGGGGCAAGCTGATAATAAATTCTGGGGGATAATTTCGGCCGTAATTGATGCGGACCGGATTTACCATGAAAGTGGGTTATTGGATGATAACCTGGATATAGAGATCGTTATTCGTGGCAAAGACGGCAAAGGGGCACAGGGGGATATCTTCTTTGGCGACAAGTCTATTTTTTCCATGAATCCGGAATTAGTTAACGTCTATCTGCCGGGTGGTTCATGGCAAATGGCCGCGATTCCAGAAGGTGGTTGGGTGATGCCATTAAGTGCTGTCTGGTCCTATCGGTTGATACTTATCTCTCTATTTACATTCGTAATGCCCCTTCTCTATTTTATGAATTATAGTCATTATAGATATAAGGCAAGTACATTACTTATAGAAAGTATCATTAAAACAGCCCTGGAAGGGATCGTAACTGCTGATCATGAAGGGAAGATAATAGAGTTTAGTCCGGGTGCAGAACGCATCTTTGGTTACAGTAAAGAAGAGATTCTGGGTAGTCATTTCACCACGATCCTACCGGAACCCTATAAATCTAAATTTAAACAATACATGTCTGATTACCTTGCCGAAAGTAAGCCCGGGGTCCATGGGACACAGCAGGAAATTGTCGGGTTGCGCAAGAATGGCGAAGTCTTCCCTATGGAACTGGCAGCATCCGAAGAGCAAAGGGTAGCTGGAAATCGCTATTTTACCAGTTTCTTACGTGACATCACCGACCGTAAATCTGCTGAGCAAGAGTTGATATCGGCCCGCGATGAGGCTGAAATTGCCAATCAGGCCAAGTCCAAGTTTCTGGCCAATATGAGCCATGAATTACGTACGCCGTTGAATGCCATCGTTGGTTTTTCGCAGTTATATGAATATGACAAAGATCTGACTGACAAGCAGAAAGCCAATGCCCGGGAGATACACAAGGCGGGAGAACACCTTTTGTCCCTGATAAATGATGTCCTGGATCTGTCCAAGATAGAATCGGGGGAAAACAGCATGAGTATGGAATCGGTGTCACTCTCCAGTTTACTGGACGAGTGCCTGAGCATCATCGACCCACTGGCGGAATCCCGTGGGATTATTATGGGTTTTGAGTCATCCCAGGGCAGAAACCGATTTGTCCAGGCAGACTATACGCGGCTCAAGCAGGTGATACTGAACCTGCTGTCCAATGCCGTAAAGTACAACCGTATGCACGGCTATATTGGCATTCGATGTAGTGTAGGGGACCAGGACAACACTGTCCGTATCAGTATCCGTGATACGGCTTTTGGCATTGACAAAGACAAGCAGGAGGAATTGTTCCAGCCCTTCAACCGGCTTGGCCAGGAATTTAGTGGTATCGAGGGGACAGGTATCGGGTTGGTGATCACCAAGCAATTGGTCGAGATGATGGACGGTGTCATTGGGGTTGACAGCACGCCGGGTGAAGGCTCGACGTTCTGGATAGAGCTGAAGCTGGCCGAGCCGGTTGAATCAGCAGCCATAACTAAGGCGGCGGTGTCCGTTGCGCAGAATACAATCCCACCGGATGTAAAGCTGTTGATAGCCGAGGACAACCCGGCCAATCAGGCGGTATTGGAGCAACAGCTTGAGTTGCTGGGTCTGGCAGCGGATATGGCAGGCAGTGGGGTTCAGGCCTGGGAGTATTGGCAGCAAGGAGGCTATGACATTTTATTGACGGACATCAATATGCCGCAGATGGATGGTTATGAACTGGTGGACAAGATCCGCCAGGCGGAGCAGGGGACGGGTGAGCATATGCCGATCATCGCGATTACTGCCAATGCGATGAAGGAAGACGCCCGGCGCTGCCTGGAGCATGGGATGGATGGATTCATTGGCAAGCCGGTCAATTTTATTGAGTTGCAGGAGACGCTGGAGCAATGGCTTGTCAGGCGGCCTTGGGCTGTGGCTGTCTCCGGGTTATCGTCGGGTGCATCAGAGGAGGGTGTGGCCATGGAAGGAGACAGGAAAGAGGCGGTTGATATCACGATGTTGATCAACCTGGTGGGTGATGACAGGGTGAGGCACTGTAAGTTATTTAGGACGTTTATGGAGTCCACGCCTGAAATCATTGCAGAGGTCCAGTCGGCCCACAAAGCACATGAAGCGGAGACGGTCCGCCAACAAGCTCACAAGTTAAAATCGTCGGCCCGGAGTATGGGGGCGGATGCACTGGCGGATGCCTGCCAGGCCCTGGAGGCGGCGGGCAGGGAGGGTCAGTGGGATGAGATTGACAGGCTGGCGCCTGAACTTGAGGGACTGTATTCTAAGGTGAGTGATTACATTAATAATTATATTCAATTAACCAGGAAGAATTATTATGTATAAACAAATTAATGATAGTAATAAATTTCTTTTGGTAGATGATGATGTGGTAATACTCGAAGTAGTAACAATGATGCTTCATGATATGGGGATTAATAATGTTATAACAGGAAAAACGGGATTAGAGGCTATTGCACTTATGGTTAAAGATAATGACAATGAGGTTAATGTCATTATCTGTGATTTAAATATGCCAGAAATGGATGGCATTCAATTTTTTCGACACCTTGCCGATACGTGCTTTGTGGGCTCAGTTATTCTGATTAGTGGAGAGGATAATAGAATCTTAAAAACGGCAGAAAAATTGATACGAGAACACAAACTTGATTTATTAGGTGTGTTAAAAAAACCAATTAATCCTGAACAGTTAAAAAACCTGTTAAGTAAATTACAAAAAGAATCTACTTCAAAGCCCCAATCAGGTTCAAAAGGTAAAAGTGCCGTTGATGTTACTGTGGAAGAACTAAAAAAAGGAATAGAAAATAATGAAATGGCGACTTTTTATCAACCCAAGATCAATTTAATCACAAGAAAATGTGATGGCATAGAAACACTAGTGCGTTGGCAACATCCCAGTAAAGGCAGGCTATCACCGTTTTATTTTGTTGATATGGCTGAAAACAACGGTCTCATTGATGCATTGACCCAGTCTGTATTTATAAATGCTATACATGATGCAGCAATACTTGCAGAAAAAGGGCTGTCAATTAACGTTGCAATTAATATTTCTGTTGAAACATTGAATGATCTAAGTTGGCCTGACTTTGCCATTGAACAATTAAATAAATATGGGATCAATCCTTCAACTATTATACTTGAAATAACAGAGAGTCGATTGATAGGCAACATATCTTCAGCATTGGAAATACTGTTACGTTTGAGTATGAATAAGTTTATGCTCTCCGTGGATGACTTTGGAACTGGTTATTCTTCCCTTGAACAATTACAAAGAGCACCTTTTACTGAAATGAAAATTGATCGCTACTTTGTAAATGGGGCTTCAAATAATAAATCATTACGCGCAATATTAGAGTCAAGTATTGAACTAGCAAAAAAACTAGATATGAAGGTTGTTGCTGAGGGGATTGAAAATCAGGAAGACTTGGCACTTATTGCAGAATTAGGTTGTGACCATGTACAGGGTTATTTTTTCGCTGAACCGATGAATTTTAATGATCTTTTAAAATGGCTAAACCAATGGAGTAGTGATTTATTACTGTTAAAGGATGATGATGCAATTTATGGGGCATCTGGACTTAATTAAGGATTAATTGTAACTTGAAGAAATGATAGAAGAATACATATGGGAATTAGTTAAACTTAGAAGATGAAGTTTTTGTGAAAATAAAAGGCGAACTTCAGTGTTTATGGCGAGCGGTTGACCAAGACGGTGAGGTAGTGGATGTATTTCTATAGGCGTGCCGTGACGGTGCAGCAGCGAAGCGGTTTTTCAAGCGACTATTGAAAGCACACCCTGGTGTGCTGAGGAAAATCGCGACGGATAAGTTAAGAAGTTATGGTGTCGCTCATCAAACACTGATCCCGGATGTAATCCACGATACATCAGAGTATGCTAACAGTCGTGCCGAACTTTCGCATCAACCGACGAGGGTGCGAGAGCAGGGCATGCGTCGGTTTAAATCGACATTGCAAGCGCAGCGTTTTTTAAGCGTACATGCTGCGGTATACAACTTGTTCAATCTGGGTCGCCATCTGACACCAGCCTGTCATTATCGAGATAGTCGACAGCGCGCCTTTGCGTCTTGGAAAGATGCGGTAGCGATATAGATTGAAATATGTTGAGGAATAATTCGGTTAGATTAGTTAACTTGTCAATACCTCAGGCCGTATTGGTATGAACGGTTAAGTCAGGGCAATAGTAAGTTGCTTCAATTAAAAGACTTACAAAAAGAACTCAAGCAAAAAGAAGCAGAATTTGGGAAGAAAATCATAAGCACTTTTTCTAAGTTTTCAATTTTACCTCCGCCTGATAAAAGGATATCAGCATGCATCCTCGGTATTTCTTAAAGAAGGTGAATTCCCTGATATTTCCCTGTTAAATTAACTTCCACAAATAGAGACAACTTTATCAATGGTTACAATTCAGGCATACAGAAGCATTCGTAGATATAGTTAGCCGTTAATAGTGAGAATTTCCCTGTATTTTTCCCAGTATCAGGGAATTTGGTGGGAGATACTGGATAGCTGCAGACTACATACACCGCCAGACAAAACAAAGGGGCCATAAAGCCCCCTTTTTTGTCTGGTCGAAATTGTGATTCGAACCCGAGTAGAGGGTTACGAATCCCAATGCACATGGAAGTGCTGGTGCCGCGTAGGCCACGGAAGGCCGAGAGCGGCCCCTCTCTCCGCTAGATAAAAAAAGTGGACCCACGGTCCCTTTTTTTTATCTGCTGAGTGTAAAGGTTTGATGAGGTCCCTTCGGTTCGACAAATCTGCCGGGAGCAGATTTGGATGCATGCAGTGCGCCCGCAGGGTGAGCTGCATGGATGGCGCGAGTCAATCCCTCTTTTTAGAAGTATTTGATAAGAAGCAGACCCACGGTCCCCTTTTTTTATTTACTGAGTGTAGAGGTTTTATGAGGTCCCTTCGGTTCGACAAATCTGCCGGGAGCAGATTTGTACTCACGCAGTGCAAGTGCCATGGAAGGTCGAAAGCGGCCTCTCTCTCCATCATATATAAATGAACTTTGTATTTCGTTTGATTGTACATATTTATTCCTTACTATCCTGTGTCGCTGGAAGCATCTTGTGCTAAAGTTAATTGAGGAATTCTTGGGGGATTATTAATGAAAAACATCATTCGTATTTTCTTTATTTCAATTTATTTTATCTTTCTATCGATAGCGTCTGCACAGGACAATTCCATAGCAGACATACTTGGCTATCCGGAAATGATCATCCATAACGCAAAGATAGTCACCATGGATGATGACTCCTTCACCTCAAACCCAGGGACCATTGTCGAGGCATTGGCCATTCGGGACTCAGAAATTCTTGCACTGGGAAACGATGATGAGATTCTTAGATTAGCCGGGCCAGCCACGCAGATAATCGACCTCCGGGGACGAACAGTACTACCTGGATTTATTCTCACCCATGGACACCCTACTGACAGGATATGGGAAGCTGGGGGTTATGCCTTGCGCCATGTTTTGCCCGAGGGGAATGAACATATGGTGGTCCGGATCCTGGAAGGCACTGCAGAACAGCAGATTGCCAGTTGGGAGTCCGTTTTACAGGAAGCGGTGCAAGCAGCAAATCCCGAGCAGTGGATCCTGCTGGGGAGTAACTGGGGCGGCAACTATGAGCACATGCCAAAACTCATTGTGGACTTCTGGCGCCACATCACCGTGGAAAGACTGGATGAGTTGGCCCCGAATAATCCTGTCCGTATAAAAAACAGTACAGTTGATGGAATGCTCAATACCCGGGGAATGGAAGAATCAAAACGTGTCTTCCCAAACTACACCGCCCGAGGTAATCGTGGGCCAACGGGGAGGATGCTGGAACCCGATGTCATGCTGCACAACAAGGTGGATGTGAATGCCGACCTCCTGGAGGCCGAGTTAGAATTATGGACGGCCCATGGGATTACTTCATTTGGATCCGCACCTTATACGATTAATAACCTGGCCGCCTTAACCAAACTGGACAATGAAAACCGCATGACCGGTCGTTTTGGCTGGAGCTATACCGGGCCAGACTTGCACTATCATACCATTCGATTGATCTCAGCATTACTGGGCACCGGTTCTGATTATTTATGGAATATAGGGGCTCATGGTGAATTTTCCGGCGGCAGTTGTACCACCTTACCAGCCTCTGAAAGTATCAAGCAAATCGAGCGGTGTAACCTGGAACCAGGTACCCAGGGACGCAGGGTAAAAGAGGACATCGTCAGGAGTAGGGGCAGGATCGCCGCAATGCATTCCGGTGGTGACAAGGACATCGATTATCTGATGGATATCATCGAAGAACAAAGTGCGGCGGCAGGGTTAACCCTCGAACAGATACGCACCTTAAGACATGGATTCGATCATGCCTCTGGTGCACCGCGCCCTGATCAAATGCCAAGGATCAAGCGACTGGGGATGATGATCAGCATGTTGAACACTATGCTCTGGGAAAACAATCGCGCCTATGATGCCTCCTACCGGGTGAAAAATTATGGCGAGGAATATGCCCATTACATCGTCCCCAGAAATAGTGTGACAAAAGCAGAAATCATGAATAGCCAGGAGATAGACCGGCCATTACCGCATTTCATGTTTTACAATATCTGGGTGGGGATGACCCGCTATAACGAGGCATGTGAACGGTATTATGCCCAGGAAGAAGGCACCGATCTCGTTACCCAGTTAAAGTCTTCTACCATATGGGGGGCTTATTACCTGTTGAGAGAGCATCGTATAGGTTCACTTGAAAAGGGCAAGCTGGCAGATTTTATGGTGCTGGACCAGGATGTCATGTCAATTCCCACAGAAGATATTCCCAATGTAAAAGTATTGATGACCGTTCTGGGTGGCAAGACCTTGCACCTGCTGCAGGGCCTGGGTGATGAACTCGGGATGGACCCGATTGGTCCGGCCACCTGGCCGTTAAGGCCACTGGAGACCCGTTTCGTATTTAAAGGCCCGCCAAATGTCTGCCCCGCTATCAGGCCAGATGGTTATCCCGGTCGGATTTAATCTTATGTATAGAATTATCCTCCTTGTTTGTTTTGGTCTGACACCCCTGCTTTTACAACCAGTAATGGCAGGGGATGAGGATATGCTAACGCCATATGCAGAATTTGATCCGGAGACCGGATTTTTTCTCCCTCCCGAGGAGTCACCACCTGCAGACAGTCAACAGGAAAGCATGCCGATTATTGCCGAAAAAAACAATGAAAATAAAAACTTAGATAGTTTCGTTGAAGACCCACAAGGCAATCCTGTTTATATGATCGTTGCCCTGCTATTAGTATCTATATTAATAGTATTTGGGGTAGGAAAAATCTACAGAAAAGATAAATAAATAAATTAAAATCAATAAGTTAAAAAATAATCAATTTTAATTTCCCCCAAGATTATTAGTTTACACTTCTAATAATTTTCTAATTCAATACGTGGATAAAAGCGATTCACTTAATCGGCCTGTGAGCCCTGGCAAATATCGCTTGGAATTTACGGTTTGCAGAACCATATAAAAAAATATTTAAAAACAATGTGTTAAGTAATAATCTCGCTTGTTTGTGAGTGCTAACACGAACAAAAAATGAGATTATCAAATCAGTAACTTGAGTAATTCTTATATCTTATTGATTTATAATAATTATTTGATAATGTCCCGGTCAATTTTAAAATATTCTCCAGTAGAAAAATTAATCGATAATTATTTCTCAATATAACGACAATTTATATCAAGACAAGGATAATTAGCTTATAATTTAAGTATGAGCTGTGTAATTTTTTTAGGGTGTTTTGCGTTAATTTTAAAGTAATGGTTTAGGTTGCGAGATTTACGTCACAGTTTTGTGCGTTTTTTCCTGTAAAGGTAATTATTTATACGGGGATGGCACCAAATCTGCATAGATAACTTTCAGAGTAAACATGAAATGTTTAGTTGGGTGTCACTGGATAAATGTTAAGAAAATTAATAAATAAACTGATGTTAGGGAAAAAGGATGAGACACCTCATCCTGCTAAAAAGCCCGTCGCCCAGGATCAACAACCATCGAAGTTTTCTGACTCGTTGAAGGAACTGGAACCCAGGATCATGCTCGATGCTGCCGCCGTGGCCACAGGGGCTGAAATGGCGGCGGACGATGAGGCAGAAAACCAGGCAGAGCAGGCCGCCAGTTCTAACTTCGCAGATGCCGAACCCCCTGCTGTGGTTCAAAATACCGAGAAGCTATTTGAATCTTTAGCCGAGATACAGCCGCCGGCAGAGAACAACGAAATTGTTTTTATCGATCGGGGTGTCGATGATTACGAGACACTGCTTGCGGGAGTGAGTTCAAATGCGGATGTTGTCTTTCTGGATTCAAATTCCGATGGTGTAAGGCAGATAGCAGATGTCATCGGTGAAAGAGAAAATGTAGATGCCATCCATATTATCGCCCATGGTGATTCTGGGCAGTTGCAACTGGGTAGCTCAATTTTGACTCAGGAATCGATGCAAAATGAATTTGCAGATGATTTAAAAATAATCGGTGAAGCACTGAATGAATCGGCAGATATATTAATCTATGGCTGTAATTTTGGTCAGGGTGAACAAGGGGTCGAAGCTGTAACGACATTATCCGAGTTAACTGGAGCGGATGTTGCTGCATCAGAAGATATTACTGGCCATGTTTCGTTGGGAGGAGACTGGGACCTTGAAACCAAGGTCGGTGAGATTGAAACAGACCTGTTTGCATCAACAGAGACATTGGAGTCATATTCTGGTGCGCTATTAGCAGTGCAGGATGCAACAGTTGTTACCGCAGATCAAATCTCCGCTGCAATGTCTCCAGCAGGCAATGGGTTAACAATTACCAATTCAACAGTTCCGAGTTCAGCGGACGATAATGCAGTTGGTGTATTTACAGGAGGGGATTTAACAGGGTTAGGATTAGATTCAGGCATAATTTTTACAACAGGTCAACTTAGTAACGTTGTTGATACGAATAGTACCAATGACCTGATGGATATCGACAACCAAAACTTCAATAGTGAAGATGCTGAGCTCGATACCATAGTAAATGGTGATCAGGTTGATAGATCTGAATTTACACATAACTTCTCGACAGGGATTGGAATAAATAAAGTTGTATTCAGGTATGTGCTGGGGACAGATCAGGATCCATCAACAATTCCAACCACTGGTAAAAATGCCGATACTGGTAATGATGCATTTGGCATATTTTTGACAGATGATGTTGATGTTAGTGGTGATCCGCTTGGCATGCCTAATCCAGCAGTTTGGACAGAGGTAGTTGGTGATAGCGTTTTAGGCCTTGATGGTGCCGGTGCATTTACGAGAGGGTACGCGGTTGATAGTAATGGTTATGGAACTGACTTCGATTATCTGACGGGCGTCATAAATTCGGCTGCGATTACGGTTACAGATTCAACTCTTTATCATCTTAAAATCGAATTAGCTGACTATGAAAATACTGATATTGATACAGGCGTATTCATTTCCTATTTCGGCTCATCATTATTTTTAGATGCCGATGGTGACGATAACAGCGGTGCCACCGGTGAATATGACTTCCTGAGAAATGGCGCGCCAGGTTCTGCTAATGAGGGCTTTAGTTATGACCCCGGTGGGACAGGTGTTTCAATTGTTGATTCGGACGTAGAAGTTGCTAATTATGATTCAAGCACAATTGCAAGCGCTACGATCACAATTACTTCTGGATTTGATTCCGCAACTGATGTTCTCAATTATACTGGTTCTAATGGTGATATATCTTTTTCTGAAACAGCGCTTGGGTCTGGAATATATAACCTGACCTGGTCAGGCGCATTTGGAGATAACACAGCAGCCATCTCACAGGCCTTACAGGACATAGAATTTTTCACTACGTCTACCAATACGACTGAACGCCAGGTCTCAATAGTTTTAACTGATGATACCGATGGGGCAACCACACACACAACCAATAGTAATACTGCGACAACCTTTATTACTATCAATAGTGTAATCAATAGTGTAAATCAAACACCTACCGACATAACCTTAGACAGTAATACTGTTCTTGAAAACCAGGTTGCTGGAACCCTGGTGGGTAATCTGGGGGCGGTAGATGCCGATGTTGGTGATACCTTTACCTATACCCTCCTGGACGATGTTACCTATCCGGACAATACCAGTTTTCAGATCACCGGTAGTCAGTTACAAACCTCGGCATCATTTAACTACGAAGCAAAATCTAGTTATAGCATTCAGGTACGTGTCACCGATGCCGCTGGCGCTACCTATGATGAAGTGTTGACAATTAATATTCAGAATATAAACGAAGAGCCAACGGTAACAATTTCATCAAATAACCAAACAATAAATGAGCAATCAACCAGCGCCGGGTTATTCACAGGTGCCAGTATTGATCTGATAGACGCGTCTGATTTTGTTGACGAAGCGTCTATTACCATGGCCAATGTTACGGCCAATGATCAGCTCACCATTGCCGGGGTCACCATCAGCAATATCAATGCTGACATTGGTACCACCGCCCTGGGGGAGGGGGGTCACAGTTATAATATCAGTAGTGGCGTATTGACCATTGAATTTGCCGCCAGTACTGATGCAACAACTGCAGCAGGGATTGTTAACGGGATTACCTTTACTACCACTGGTGATGACCCTGATACAACAGCCAGGACCTTTACATTAAATACCATTAAAGACACGGGCGGAATTACTAACGGCGGGGTGGATACCTCTGCGGACGCTAATGTCACCACTACCATCAATATAACTGCCATCAATGATGCCCCGACACTATCGACCACTAGTGTAGACGATACCTTGACGGAAAATACCGACACCACTTCTCAGGCGTTATTTACCGGCACCATAATCGACCCAATTGAGAGCGGGGACAACATCACCGAGGCGGTATTAACTCTGGGCGGGGGTATTGAAAATACCGATACCATTACGATAAATGGGACGGCGATTACCGGGCTTGGTAGTGACAGCAGTGGGGCAATATCAGGAGGTCACAGTTATGTCTATACCCAGGCCACCGGCGATTTAACTGTCACCTTCGCCGCCAGCATCGATGCGGCTACGGCCCAGGGGGTCTTAAACAATATTACCTATAGTATTGATGCCGCTGACAATGCTCCGTCTACCACGGCGCGTACGGTGACCTTGAACACAGTGACCGATTCGGGCGGTGGCACGGACACCTCCACCGACATCAGCGATACCGCTACCATTAGCGTTACCGCGATCAACGATGCGCCGAATATTGTTAATGCTAGTACAAGCATTGATGAAAATACTGCTAATTCTACAAGTGTTCTAAATATAGACGACTCTGTTACCGGAACCGATCTTGATATTGAAGGTGAAAATATTTCTTACAGTATTACTGGCGGTAATACTGGCGGTGCATTCGCAATTAATTCATCGACTGGTGAGATTACTGTCGCCAATAGTGCAGCTTTAGATTTTGAAACAACACCAGTATTCAACTTAACTATAGAAGCTGATGATGGAACTGATGCGGCCACGGCGACCATCACGATTAATGTTGGCGACCTGGACATCACGGCGGCGAATCAGACCTTTGCGGTGACGGAAAACGTCTCGACGGGTAGCAGTGTGGGGACGGTGGCGAC
>JAURPG010000066.1 GCA_030835405.1 Gammaproteobacteria bacterium
AGCGATTGGCGACCTGCGGTTGATATCAAGGAAGAAAAGGAACGCTATGTGATCCATGCGGATCTGCCAGGTGTTGAGGCAAAGGACATCGAGATTACCATGGAAAACGGTATTCTAACCTTTAAAGGTGAGCGTAAGATGGACAAGGAAGAGGAGCATGAAGGCTACAAACGTGTAGAACGTGTCCGAGGAACTTTCTATCGGCGTTTTAGTCTTCCAGATACGGCAGATACAGATAATATTGAAGCCAGAAGCAGGGATGGTGTCCTGGAGATTGCAGTACCAAAACACGAAAAGGTACAGCCTAGAAGGATTACCGTAAACAATTAAAGCGGGGCGGGGATTCCCCGCCTCACTTTTAAAATACCAGGACTTGAATGGGACTATGTATAAAAAACTAAAAAATAGTATGCCAGGCAAGTATCTCATACCCGTTTTGTTGTTTATGTTTGGTGCGTTTGTGGGGCAAAATGCCTTGACGGCATTGCCGCAGTCCATGCCAGATGGTCAGGAGATACCCAGCCTGGCACCGATGCTCGAACAGGTTACGCCCGCCGTGGTGAATATTGCCACTGAAGGTCGTATTACTGTTCAGCAAAGCCCATTATTTTCAGATCCTTTTTTCAGGCGATTTTTCAATGTTCCAGGCCCTGTAGAACGCAAGACCCAGAGCCTTGGATCAGGTGTGATAGTGGATGCAGAACGAGGCCTGGTGTTGACCAACAATCATGTGATCGAAAATGCCGTTCAGATTACGGTGACACTGAGAGATGGCAGGCATTTACCCGCCGAGTTGGTTGGTTCAGACCCTGAAACCGATGTTGCCGTCATCCGTATTCCTCCCGATGACCTCGTGGACATTAAACCGGCAGACTCAGATTCTTTGAGAGTAGGTGATTTTGTGGTTGCCATTGGTAACCCGTTCGGTCTGGGACAGACTGTTACATCAGGCATCGTCAGTGCCTTGAGTCGTAGCGGCCTGGGTATAGAAGGCTACGAAGATTTTATACAAACCGATGCTTCCATTAATCCCGGCAACTCCGGTGGTGCATTGGTCAATCTTAAGGGTGAATTGATAGGCATTAATACAGCAATCTTTTCCCAGTCCGGTGGCAATATCGGCATTGGCTTTGCCATCCCTATCAACCTTTCACTACATATTATGGAACAGTTGGTTAGTACCGGCGAAGTGGACAGAGGCTATATAGGTATTTCTGTGCAGGATATGACCCCTGAACTGGCCGAGGCCCTGGGTGTATCAAACCAAAATGGTGCCATTGTTGTAAATTTTGGCAAGGATTCCCCTGCCGAGATGGCCGGGCTGCAGCCAGGTGATGTATTAATTTCCATTGATGGTAAGCCGGTACTCAATGCCAATAATGTTAGAAACCATATTGGAATATTGCCAGTGGGTGAAAGTGTAGAATTTGAATTGTTCAGGGAGGGGAGACGGCAGACGATTAATGTAGAAGTATCATCCACCCGTTCATATCTGCTCAATCGCACCATAGGTAACCAGCGACTTGGTGGGATTACTTTCAGTGATATTGATTCCGATAGTAATTACTATGGTGTAGTGGAAGGTGTGGTAGTCGATGAGATTGAACAGACCAGCCTTGCCTGGCAACGAGGCTTAAGACCAGGGGATATCATTACTTCCGTTAACAGGGCGGCAATAAAAAATACCCAGGAGTTCTTTAATGTGCTGGATAGTTACAGTGGTTCACTGTTACTCAGGATTATTCGAGGAAATTCTGCGGCGTTTCTTGTTCTAAGATAGGTTAAAGATCACACTTATTTATCACATCTTGAATTAATTTTATCAGCTTTTTTCCTGGGTAGGATTCACGGTAGGCCAGGATTACATCCCGATTTGGAACAGGGCGGGCGAATGGCCTGTATACCACCGGGGAAGACTTCTCGTCAACGTTAAGTAATGAAGTACTGGGGAGAATTGTCACACCTGAACCCGCTGCCACCATCGAACGAATGGTCTCTAGTGAACTGCCTTCCAGGGTCTTTTGTATCCTGGACTTGCTAAATATTTCACCCTTACAGGTTGGACAGACATCCATTACCTGATCACGAAAACAATTCCCCGTTTTCAGAAGCAGCAAGGTTTCTTCCAGCAAGTCGTCGGCCTTTACAGTCTTTTTCTTACAAAGAGGATGATGTTTAGGTAATGCAACAATTAAAGGTTCCTTGTAAAGTAAATCTGTTTTAACGCCTGATAAGTTAAAAGGTGTAGAGACAATAATCATATCCAGTTCACCACTGGTGAGTTTGGTGGCCAGGTTTGCGGTGAAGTCCTCGTCTATGATTAAGGTGAGATCGGGGGCGGCTTTGCTGATTGATGGAATGATCCTGGGTAGAAGGTAGGGACCAATGGTATAGATAACCCCTAATTGCAATGTCCCCTTCAATGGATCACCGGCCTCCTTGGCCATGATTTTTATATCATTGGCCTGTTCTAATACCCTTTCCGCCTGTTCAACTATCTTTTTACCAAGGCTCGTCACCGTAACATCGTGTTTATGCCGTTCGAACAGGACAACACCGAGCTCCTCTTCGAGTTTTTTAATGGCTACACTCAGGGTTGGTTGACTGACAAAACATTTTGACGCGGCTTTGCCAAAATGTTTTTCCCTGGCAACGGCAACAATATAACGCAACTCGGTTAATGTCATGAGGTATCAATCCTTCTTGTCTGCTATTAATTCGTCCAGTAATTCCAATGTGACATAATTGCGACCATGGGTGTTACCAGATAGGACCTTCATTGGAGAGTCCGGTTCACCTAACTGATTGACCACCAGGGAGGCATCATCAAATTGATCGTCTAATGTAAACATATGTGTAGTAATAACAGTGGTAATGCCGGCACCGATTGCCGATTTATTACCATTGTAAGTATCTTCTATTGCAACACAACAGGAGTGTTCAATGCCAATACGATCCAAAACCAGTTTATATATTGCCGGTGAAGGTTTTTGTTCGCTTATATCTTCGCAGGTAACAATGGTGTTGAATTTATTCAGGGCATCTTTCCCTAATCCTGATTTAAGCAAGGCATGCACATTATTAATTGAGGAACTGGTGGCAATTGCAAGGACGATATTATTTTGAATTGCATCATTCAATAGCCTGGCGACACCGGTCCTCAGCCCCACCTGGCCATCCACGAGGCGTTGTCGGTATATCTCGGATTTACGGTTATGAATTTTAACAGCCAGTTCTTCAATCGATATATTATCACCGCTTTTTAGATCATTTTCCGAAATGTACCGTCGTATTCTTTCCCTGCCACCGGAGATCGAAAGCAGACTTTTATACAGGTTCTGATCCCAATGACAATCAATCTCAAATTCGTCAAATGCTGAATTAAAGGCCTGACGATGAATCTCCTCGGTATCGGCCAGGGTGCCATCCATGTCGAAGATAATTGCTTTTAAATATTTCATTTTAAATTTTAATGAACGGTGAGAATGAAATGATTTCTAGTTTGGTTCTTCTTCATCTGCGGGTAATATAGGCAAGGCTTCATCTTTATCATGCCCCAACTCAACTTTTTCTATTTTATCAAACCGGGACGTAATTTTCTGGGCTGATTTATTGACCTTTTCTACATCCTCATGGGCTTGTCGAATGTGCCGTTCCAGATCTTCCATGCGTTTGCGAAACCTTCCGAAGTCTATGGCCAAAACTCCCAGATGTTCCTGTATGACATGGACCTGCTCGCGGGTGGCAGCATCCTTAAGTACAGCCCGTGCTGTATTGAGAATAGCAACCAGGGTGGTTGGTGATACCATCCAGACCCTGGCGGTATGAGATTTTTCTACCAGGTCCGGGTAGTGTCCCTGGATTTCTGCAAATACAGCTTCGGCTGGTATAAACATCATAGCGCCATCAGAAGTAGTCCCCTGGATTATATACTTACTGGCAATATCCTGGATATGTTTGCTGATGTCCTGCTTAAATTGTTTCTCAGCCGCTTTTCTCTCGGATTCAGGGAGTGAGATATCTGTCATACGTTTATAAGATTCTAACGGGAACTTCGAATCTATCATAATCATCCCGGTGGGGTCGGGCAGGAACAGCGCACAGTCTGCCTTGGTATTGTTGGGCAGGCTATATTGAAGCTGATAAGAATGAATCGGCATGATGTTTGATATCAGGGCATTGAGCTGGACCTCACCAAAGGCACCCCGTGAGCGTTTGTCAGAAAGTACTTCCTGCAGGCTGACAACATTGGTGGAAAGTTCGGTAATCTTTTTTTGCGCCTCGTCGATTAGTGCCAGTCGCTTTAGAATATCTGCGAATGTTGCCGTGGTCTTTTCAAACCCCTGTGTCAGGCGTTTTTCCACCTGTCCAGATATCTGTTGCAGTCTCTCATCCGTCTGCTTGGTCAGTCCTTCCATGCGTTTGCCCAGGTCCTCGCTGTAACGGTTCAGATAATCGCCGATCTGTTTTTGCAGGTTGGTTATCCCGATTTGCAGGGATTCAGTCATGCCTTTATAGGCATCTGCCTGCCGCTTTTCAAATTTTGTATCGTGTTCTGCCAGAATGGTAACCAGGCGTTCTCGGGTCTCGGCCGAGGTTTCCAGTTGTGAGATTTTCATTTCTCCCAGGCGTTCATCCAGTTCGGCGATGCGTTTTATCAGGTCTTCAAGCCGGGTATCTATGCGCGTGTCATTTTGGTTTTCAGAATATTTACTTAACCTGATTAGGATATATAGGGATAGCCCAACGGACACCAGTAGCATGAAAATGATTAAATATGTGAAGTTCATATGTTGAATAGCTTAATGATCAGAACCATTGATTTATAAACGTATTTATTCCGTTCTTGTATAGATTTTCACTGAGATAAAACCCGGCATTATGGTCGCCTTTTATCTCTAACAAGGTCTTGAGCCTATTGGCACCATTGTATAATTTCAGTCCAAATTCAAACAGGATGATTTCATCTTCTGTACTGTGAATAATGAGTAATGGACCGTGTATATCCTCTAGATGTTGTAAGGTAGGATAACGTATTCTGCTAATGATGTTTACTGGTAAAAACGGGTAATAATGGCGATCTATATCTGGTATGGAGGTAAATCCGGAATCTATTATCAATGCACCATGTGGATGTTTTTGAGCCGTCCATGAGGCTACCGCAGCGCCCAGAGACTCGCCATATAGTATTAAGTTATCTGCAGGTATTCCTTTTTCTTCAGTGATATATCGGTATGCTGCCTCCCCATCCATGTAAGTAGCCATTTCACCTGGTTTACCACTGCTTGCCCCGTAGCAGCGATAATCAAAGATAAATATATTCAGCCCCAGTTCATTAAAGATACGAATTTTTTCCAGACGATGAGAAATATTGCCTCCGTTTCCATGAAAAAAAATCAAGCTGGCCCTGGGGTTGGAATGAGGGATATACCATCCCATTATAGTCTCTAATCTGGTGGGTTTAAGGCTTACCTCTTCATATTTCAGGTTGATATCGGCAGGACTGGCCAGTAATTCCTTCTCCGGGTAAAAAATATAGCTGGCTTGCAGCAGGTAAAAGAGCAAGGACAGTCCCAGCCAGCTCAAGGCCATAATCAAAAAGGCAGATTGCAACATTTGCATTACTTCGCGTTTCATTAACTCTTATGAATTTATATCAACGCCTGAGGATAGAAACCCAACGATAAAAGTTAAGAATACTTGCCATGGACGCAGAGACGTAGGTCAATGCTGCCGCAAGCAGTATGCGGTTTACAATGGGTATGGCGGACTCAGGGATGTATTGCCCGTTGATTAATAAAGGTAATGCCCTTTTAAAACTGGCATCCAGTTCAATAGGAAGGGTAATTAGATGAAAAACAACGGGAATCAGTAGTAATGCAATGCCTACGATCACCATAATCGCTCCGGCAGCGGGGACACGTGTCACCAGGACGATGAATGGGAAGGCAACCAGTATGATGGATGCAAATTTTTCTGCACGACGTATATATCGTGAAAGGTACCATCTGAATATCAAAGGTTTATATTTGAT
>JAURPG010000067.1 GCA_030835405.1 Gammaproteobacteria bacterium
GACCCCCGAGCATTACGTATATCAATGGATGCATGGGATACTCAGGAACGGCTGGGAAGTCCAGAAGGAGAACTGGCCCTGGCTCAGGCAATAATCTATCTGGCTTGCGCGCCTAAAAGTAACGCGGTATATATGGCATACAATGAAGCTATGCGTGACGTAAAAAACCAGGGATCTTTTGATGTGCCAATCCACCTGCGGAATGCCCCAACGAGTTTAATGAAGGGACTTGGTTATGGCAAAAAATATCGTTATGCCCACGATGAACCGGAAGGCTATGCAGCGGGTGAAAACTATTTTCCTGAAGGCATGCCTGAACGGCAGTACTATCATCCCGTAGACCGTGGACTGGAACAGATAATAGCAGAAAAGCTGGCGAGATTAAGACAGCTAGACAAAGCACAGGAGGAATAAATTTTATGGTTCATAAACTATGACAAATATTATATTTATTGCCGGAGGAGGGGCGCTAGGTGCCATATTACGCTATTATATGAGCACAGGTATTCATAATGCCATGGGGCAAGGCTTTCCATATGGCACGATCAGTGTAAATTTACTGGGTTCAATTGCTATTGGAATAATATATATTTTGACCCAGCAAAAATTTCAGCTTAGTCTGGAACTGAAAGCAGGAATTATGATTGGCATATTAGGTGCATTTACTACATTCTCAACGTTTTCCCTGGAAACAATAACTCTCCTGGAGTCTGGATACGCAATCAAGGCAGTATTAAACATATTGTTAAGTGTTGTTTTATGTATTGGTGGATGCTGGGCAGGGATACTAGTTGGACGTAATCTGATTTAAGCTACTTGAATTTGCAATTAAAACGAACTTATCACTATGTTAGATATACAGATATTAAGAAAGAATATTAATGATGTAGAAACTGCCTTGTTAAAAAGAGGTATTGTATTTGATACCGAGACTTTCCTCCAACTGGAGACCAAACGAAAAGAGATACAGATTAAGACTCAGGAATTACAGGCCAGACGAAATAAGCTCTCCAAGGAAATAGGCCTAATCAAAAAACAAGGAGGGGATGCAGAACCGATCCTCAAAGAAGTATCCGAAATTGGCGATACATTAAAACAAAGCGAACAGGAACTTGGCAAAGTTCAGAAGAGTTTAGACACATTGCTTCATGGTATACCTAATTTACCCCATGAAACGGTCCCCCAAGGAGTAGCAGAGGATGATAATGTTGAAAATAAAACATGGGGAGATCGTAAAACATTTGATTTTAAACCAAAAGATCATGTTGAGCTTGGTGAAATCACAGGCATGCTTGATTTCGATGCCGCAACTAAAATTTCAGGCTCACGATTTGTAGTTATAAAAGGTCAGCTGGCGCAACTGCATAGGGCGTTGATTCAATTTATGCTAAATACGCATGTAAATGAGCATGGATATACTGAAGTCAATGTCCCCTATATTGTTAATTCAGATTCGCTGTTTGGCACTGGTCAATTACCAAAATTTGAAGATGATCTGTACAAGGTGCCAAGACAAAAAGCCGAGATATATGAAATTCCTGTAGATATTGAAAGCGAAAATAAATCATCTGGAAATGATGATGGCGAGGAATACTATTACTTGCTTCCTACCGCAGAAGTGCCTGTCACTAACCTTGCTAGAGAAGAGATATTTTCTGCATCTGATTTGCCATTAAAATTTGCTTGTCATTCACCATGTTTTCGTAGCGAGGCCGGTTCCTATGGCAAGGACACCCGCGGAATGATCAGGCAACACCAATTTGAAAAGGTTGAACTGGTTCATATGGTGCACCCGGATAATTCATATGCCGCTCTTGAAGAATTAACAGGACATGCTGAAGTCATTCTGCAAAAACTTGATTTGCCATATAGAGTGATGACTCTATGTGCTGGTGACATGGGCTTTTCTGCTGCAAAAACCTATGATTTGGAGGTCTGGCTACCGGGGCAGTCGAGATATCGTGAAATTTCATCCTGTAGTAATTGTGAAGATTTTCAAGCACGACGCATGATGGCAAGATGGCGAAATCTTGAAACCAATAAACCCGAACTCATACATACCTTGAATGGTTCGGGCTTAGCAGTTGGCAGGACCTTAATTGCAATTATGGAAAATTACCAGACTAGTGACGGCAAAATAATGATCCCTGATGTTCTGCAGGAATATATGGGGGGAATTTCTGAGATAGGCTAGGGTGCTGTTAATCCACCCATAGCGGTGTCTTGTTTAACCGCATTCTGAACCAGTTCATGGTTTTTAAAATCCTGGGGCGTCTCGCCATTCTGCGTTCAAGTTGATATTTGTTTGGGAAATCCATAATAATCAACCCGGTTATAATTGTTAGAATTCCTTGTCCTGGCAAAACTAATAATAAAATACCTAAAATAATTAGCGTAATCCCCAATATGTTTTTCACAAGGAAAAATATCACTCTAAGAAAAGGATGCTCAACCGCAAATAGAGTTGATTCACGCTTCTCATGCAAAAAATAATCTTCTGGAATGATGGAAATAAGGTAAGGAACAGCGATTAATGTTCCAAAAAACATGATCAGGGAGAAAATTAATATCCAGGTTATAAATTCGGGGGGCAGGTTAAAATTATTCAGCATAAATGTTATATAGAACGTTCAAAAATACCAGCAAGCAATTGCCCGCCAATCATCGCCAGGACAAATACAACGGGTTCACTATTCATGGTAACGAGAGAGGCAATAGCAGGTCCCGGACAATATCCTGCAAGACCCCATCCTGCACCAAATACAGCAGCCCCAAGCATCAAGGGGAAGTCCAGGTCTTGTTTTGTTGGAAGGTAAAATTTAGTAGAAAAAACAGGCGAAATCTTTTTTTCTACTAGATAAAAACCCGGTGCACTGACGCAGAGGGCGCCTCCCATTACCAGCAATAATGTCGGGTCCCAATCTCCCGTTACATCAAGAAAATCGGTTACTTTCTGTGGGTCAACCATACCGGAGATAGCTAGACCTATGCCAAATAAAATGCCTGAAATAAAAACACTCAAATAATATTTCATGGCACGATATGCCTGGTTATATATACAACAAGCATTGCAACAAAAATAAATATTAATGTAGAGACAAATGAACGCTTGGATCGCCTTGCAAGACCGCATACTCCATGTCCAGATGTACAACCGCCACCTAAACGGGTGCCAAACCCTACCAATACACCTGCAATCACCAGGTATATCCCACTGGTTTGCTGGGTAATACTTAAACCGTGCTGAATTATTGCAACTATTCCAGAACCTGCCACTAGTCCCAACATGAAAATAATACGCCAGTAACGCTCAACATCATTCCATTTCCCATATATGCCGCCAAGTATGCCTGATATCCCTGCAATACGTCCGCTGCCCGCCAGAAGCAATATAGACGATAAACCGATTAACATCCCACCCGTGAGACCTTTAATGACCATATTTATAGTTAACATATCTATTAAGCTCTTAGATTGATAAAGATCATTGTTATTCCTGTGATTAAAATTGCGCTGGCAAATAGTTGCTGTAAGACTGGACCTGCTATCTTAGAAGCTATTGCTCTACCAAAAAACATACCAGCAAAGCTTCCTGTGATAAATGGAATAATGATAACTAAATTTAAATCTATTTTAAAAACAGTACTAATAGCCCCAGATATTCCAATTAAGCTGATAATCATCAACGAAGCACCCACAGCCCGGTGTATTCCCAGGTCAATCACCATCATGAGTGCCGGTACAATTAGAAAGCCACCCCCCACGCCGAATAATCCAGAGAGTATACCTGTGATTAAACCAGCGAGCATAAGCACAAAAGCGCACGGTGTTGTAAAACTTAACTTCCCATCAGCAGATAATTTGCAAATGGGCTCTTTATTGTCATTAGATGGCAATGCCCTGATAACAGTGGATTCAGCAGGTTGAGTAATACTCTTGCGCCACATAATGATACCCACAATGATAGCCAGTAACGCGAAACCTCCTAATAACATTGATTGGGTAAAATAGCGCGCGATATAAAGCCCAAACGGGGCGCCTATCATGCCACCTGATGCAAACATGATAATGGGTTGCCATAGTAACAAGCCAGCGCGCCAGGAAAAATAGCTGCCAACTGCCGCAGTTACGGCAACTGCAATTAAAGATGCCGGTACAGCCTGAGTCATATCCAGGCCCAACCCATACACTAACAGTGGAATGGCGAAGATTGACCCACCACCACCGGTCAACCCCAGTGACAGGCCAACTATAAAGCCGTAGATGATGGCGATAAAAAATTCAGGCGACAATGATTACGGGCGGCCAGTGATGCAATTCACTGGCTATATATTTTCATGATGTGACCGCTTTCAAAACCGCATCAAGACTTTGTTTGGCATCACCAAACAGCATCCTGGTATTCTCCTTATAGAAGAGTGGATTATCTACTCCCGCATAACCGGATGCCATACTTCGTTTCAATACTATCGTAGTCTTGCCTTTCCAGACCTCTAATACCGGCATTCCTGCGATAGGGCTATTCGGCTCTTCCTGGGCAGAGGGATTAACAATATCATTTGCCCCGATCACGATAGAAACATCAATATCTGAAAAATCGTCATTAATCTCATCCATCTCATATACGATGTCATAGGGAACTTTAGCCTCAGCCAACAGGACATTCATATGGCCTGGCATCCGCCCTGCAACCGGATGAATGCCAAATCTCACATTTATTTTTTTAGCCTTCAGAGCCTTGGTAATCTCATTGACTGTATGCTGCGCCTGCGCAACTGCCATCCCATACCCAGGAATGATCATGATTTCCTTGGAATCCAGCAATAGTGCCGCCGTTTCTTCTGCATCAATTGAAGTCACTTCGCCGGCCTGTTCTCCACTACCAGCCGAGGTAGTACCTTCGCTGGTACCAAAACCTCCGGCAATCACAGAAAGAAATTTACGATTCATGGCACGACACATGATATAACTGAGGATAGCCCCGCTACTGCCTACCAGGGCACCTACCACAATCAATAGATCATTACTCAGCATAAAGCCCGTTGCTGCAGCTGCCCACCCTGAATAACTGTTTAACATGGAGACCACAACAGGCATATCTGCACCTCCAATGGCCATGACCATGTGAATGCCGAACAGCAAGGCAACTATTGTCATCCAAATCAGGGGAGATACACCATTGCCCATGGCTGACTGTTCCACAAAATCGGCACACAACCAGAATGAGGCAATCAATAATATTAAATTTAACCAGTGTCTGCCAGGCAATAACATGGGTTTGCCGCCAATCTTGCCACTTAGCTTACCAAACGCAACGATGGAGCCAGAAAATGTAACCGCACCGATGAGGATGCCAAGATAGGTTTCAACATCATGGATGGTTTTATTAATACCAGTAATAGAGGTGTCGTGCTCAAGAAAATTTGCATAACCGACCAATACTGCAGCAAGCCCCACCAGGCTATGTAAGATGGCAACTAATTCCGGCATTTGCGTCATTTCAACCTTGCGTGCCAGGATCAGACCGACAAAACCACCAACAACCATACCACCAAGCAAAATTGGGTAATTTGCGGTAACAACACCAAAAATTGCAGCTAAGAGCGCAATTCCCATTCCTAACATGCCGTAAAGGTTACCCCTGCGGGCAGTCTCCTGATGACTTAATCCTCCAAGCGCCAGGATAAAAAGAATAGATGCGCCGATATAGGAAACAGTAACAATACCTTGTGTCATTTTATATGCCTCCTATTTTCTAAACATCTGCAACATGCGTTGGGTAACTGCAAACCCGCCAACAATGTTGATACTGGTGATTAAGATGGCAAAACCTGCCGTGTACATGATTATGGTATTCGATGAAGATATCTGAATTAATGCGCCGATAATAATGATACTACTAATGGCATTCGTGACACTCATCAGTGGGGTGTGCAGGGAAGGGCTAACATTCCAGATCACCATATACCCAACAAAACAGGCCAGAACAAATACAGTAAAGTGAGACATGAATTCAGGTGGGGCAACTGCACCCAGGCCTAATAGACACAAACCACCAATAATAAATGTTGCCAATAATCCAAAGGCCCCTGACTTTTCTTCTTTAACTTCTACCGCTTGTTCAGGTTCCGCTTTAGGTGGTTGTTTTGGTGTCGCAGATAATTTTGGAGCCGGTGGCGGCCAGGTGATTTCACCTTTGTGGATGACGGTGGCACCACGAACAGCCTCATCTTCCATGTCTATAGTGATATTGCCATCTTTTTCCGGGCACATGTCATTTAAAAGATGCCTTAGATTTGTCCCGTATAACTGGCTTGATTGTGCCGCCAGACGGCTGGGGAGATCTGTATAACCAATAATAGTGACACCATGCTTTACAACCACCTCGTCCCTCTCTGTGAGTTTACAGTTACCACCTTGTTCAGCAGCAAGATCCACAATCACACTACCATCCTTCATACTTTCAACCATCCCCTCAGTAATCAATTCGGGGGCTGGTTTTCCTGGGATTAAAGCGGTGGTGATGATAATGTCCACATCCATAGCCTGGCGGGCAAAAAGTTCCATTTCTGCTTTTATAAATTCATCGCTCATTACCTTGGCGTAACCACCTTCGCCCGTACCATCTTCTTCGAAGTCCAGCATGAGGAATTCGGCATCCATACTTTCCACTTGCTCTTTGACTTCAGGACGGGTATCAAATGCTCGCACAATTGCCCCCATACTTTTTGCCGCACCAATCGCCGCCAACCCCGCAACACCCGCACCGATGACCAGAACTTTGGCAGGGGGGACTTTACCAGCGGCTGTGATTTGACCTGTAAAAAATCGTCCAAAATGCTGAGAAGCCTCAACGACCGCGCGATAACCTGCAATATTGGCCATGGAACTCAAGGCATCCATCTTTTGGGCACGGGATATTCGGGGAATACTGTCGACAGCCAAAACTGAACAACCGATAGTAGCCAACTTATTCAGTAAATCCTTATTCTGTGCGGGCCAGAGAAAGCTTATCAAGGTATGTTTGCCCTCAAGCAACTCCAGTTCATTGATACTCTGTTCCGGGTATTCAGCAGGGGCCCTGACTTTCAATATGATATCTGAATCCGCCCATAATTTTTTTCTATCTTCAATGACTTCAGCACCTGCCTCACGGTAGGCATCGTCAGAAAAATTGGCCAGTTGACCGGCTCCGGCTTCGATCGCCAGGCTGAAACCCAGCTTATGTAGTTGTTCCGCAACTTCAGGCGTTGTCGCTACACGTTTCTCGCCAGAATATAATTCTCTGGGCACACCAATACGCATCGTTTTTCCCCTTTAGTAGAAATTTAAGGATATAAATACTTAAGACTGCTTTAGCTGGAGGGCAAAAAGCAGTGAAATCCTACCACAAAACACATTATTAATTCAAAGTAATCATGGAGTTATCCGGTTTTTTATTTATCCAAATAGATGTTTTAGGGTAAAAAAAAGCCCCGGTAGTAACCGGGGCTTTTGACTGGACCTATCTGGAATTAGTTTTCACCAGCAAATGCACCTAGCAGATGCAAGAGGCTGGTAAATAAATTATAAATTGAAATGTATAATGAGACGGTAGCCATGATGTAATTAGTTTCATAGCCATGAACCATATCACTGGTTTGGTAGAGGATAAAACCTGACATTAACAGGATAAACATCGCTGAAACGGCCAACGACAGGGCAGGTATGCTAAATATCAGCGCACCGATGCCAGCCAGAAACGCAACCAAAACGCCTACCATGATAAAGCCGCCCATAAAGCTGAAATCTTTACGGGTTGTCAGAGCATATCCAGAAAGTCCTAAAAATATCGTCCCAGTACCTCCCATTGCCAGCATAACCAATTGACCGCCATTGGAAAATGCCTGCATATACGCATTGATTAGAGGCCCAAGAGTTAGTCCCATGAATCCTGTCAGGGCAAAAACCGATACCAGTCCCCAGGCACTATTTCGTAGCTTGGTGGTGAGAAATAGCAAACCAAAATAACCACCCAGGGTTACCAGCGGCCCCATATATGGAAAATTAAACATTATAGAAATACCGGCTGTCATCGCGCTGAATATTAATGTTAACGACAGCAACATATAGGTATTACGAATCAGCTTGTTTGTAGCAAGTGTTGATTCCGGTCTACTAGTTAGTACATTTGACTGTTGGTTCATTATTAAGCCATCCTCCAGAGTATGGTTTTCAGTATTACTATATTGGTGTTTTTAAATTGTAATTTCAAGTCACACTGTTATATGCTGATAATACGTTTGAGTCGTCGCATTATTTCATACATATCAAATAGTTGTGAACGCGACTATACATCACTATGAGTGTTAAAGGATCAAGTTAGTTCAGCTTATTTACTGAAAATGACAACCCATACAACAATAATACAGAATTACCGTAATTTAATTTATAATCCCGCGTTCTGTATTTTTAAGCGACAATAAAATGACTGGAGGGATGGCAGAGTGGTTGAATGCACTGGTCTTGAAAACCAGCAACGGGGCGACCCGTTCGAGAGTTCGAATCTCTCTCCCTCCGCCATATTTATATATATATCAACGGGTTATAGGATAATATAACCCGTTTCCCACATCTTGACCCACAAAAAGAAATTAATTATTTAACATGAAAAAAAGTCCTGGAATAAAGGGAAACTCACCGGACAAAAGCCACCTTTAAAACTCAAGGAAATATGGTCAATTCGCATCCATCTGCAAATGGCAGATAATGTCCGCGACCTTGCTATGTTCAACTTGGCAATAGACAGCAAACTCCGTGCCTGCGACCTGGTTAAATTAAAGATCAGAGATATATCTAACGGTGACAGGATTGCTAAACGAGCCATGGTCATTCAGCAGAAGACGAAAACACCTGTCCAGTTTGAAATCACATCTCAAACCCGCAAGGCTCTATCTGCATGGATTGAATATAAGAGGTTAGGATTTAGTGATTATTTATTTCCATCCCGTGTGAACAAAATGTCTCATATCTCAACAAGGCAATATTCCAGGATTATCGATTCCTGGGTATCACAAATTGGGCTTGCTCCTGCAGCGTATGGTACTCATTCCATGAGAAGGACCAAAGCCTCATTGATATACCGTAGAACTCGAAATCTGAGAGCTATACAGCTACTTTTAGGACATACAAAGCTGGAAAGTACGGTGAGATACTTGGGAATTGAAGTAGATGATGCACTGGAAATGGCAGAACAGACAGAAGTTTAACTATAATCAGGGTTGAGATGATTTGCATGATTTTTTTCGTAATTTTAAAAACA
>JAURPG010000068.1 GCA_030835405.1 Gammaproteobacteria bacterium
AAGATCGCATTGCTGCCTGTATGCCCAATCTGCCTGAGACCATAATTGGTGCATTATCCAGTGCAGCCATCGGCGCTACCTGGTCGTCCTGTTCACCTGATTTTGGGGAGCAGGGGATCCTGGATCGATTTTTACAGATCGAACCGCGGATATTGATCACCTGCGACGGTTATTTCTATAACGGTAAGGCGATAGATATCCGTAATAAGATCACAAAGGTAGTATCCAGTATACCGAGCTTGGAAAAAGTGATCGTGGTGCCGTACCTGTCCAGGGTAAATGGCAGTGAAATGGATATCTCTGACATATCAAAGGCAATTACCTGGGATTATTATCTGGCTGATAAGCAGGGAGAAGCCATCACATATGATCTCTTCAGTTTCAACCATCCGCTTTATATCATGTTTTCCAGTGGTACTACGGGGCTACCGAAATGCATTGTGCATGGTGCAGGTGGTACATTGCTGCAACACCTCAAGGAACATCAGTTACATAGTGACATCAAACCGGGAGACAAGGTGTTTTTCTTTACCACCTGTGGCTGGATGATGTGGAACTGGCTGGTGTCTGCACTGGCGTCAAAGGCAACACTTATGTTGTTCGATGGTTCACCGTTTCACCCAGATGGCAATGTGTTATGGGACTATGCTGAATCAGAGAAGATTACATTTTTCGGTACCTCGGCAAAATACATCCAGGCCATGGAAAAGCACGAGATCAATCCTGTTAATACGCATACCCTCTCAGCACTTCGCACCATTGCCTCAACGGGTTCTCCACTGCTACCTGAGAACTTTGATTTTGTTTACCGAAATATTAAACAGGATGTCTGTCTGAGTTCTATTTCCGGAGGGACCGATATTATTTCCTGTTTTGTGCTGGGGAATCCAAACGGCCCGGTCCGGCGCGGAGAGATCCAGGCGAAAGGATTAGGCCTTGCCGTAGAGGTCTGGGATGAAGATGGACATTCTATTATCGGCGAGAAAGGTGAACTGGTGTGCAGGCAAGCTTTCCCCTGTATGCCAGTGAAATTCTGGAACGATAAAGATAATGAATGCTATCTGGATGCTTATTTTTCCAGGTTTCCCGACGTCTGGGCCCATGGTGACTTTGCCGAACAGACAGCAAACGGTGGTTTTATTATCTATGGTCGATCCGATGCCACCTTGAATCCCGGTGGGGTGAGGATAGGTACGGCAGAGATCTACCGCCAGGTGGAACAATTTGAAGAGGTCATGGAAAGTGTCGCTGTTGGCCAGGAATGGGATGAAGATATATGCATCCTGCTCTTTGTGGTATTGAAGCACGGCATAACACTGGATGAAGTGCTAATAGATAGAATAAAGCAACAAATACATTCCGGTGCCAGCCCACGCCATGTGCCGGCTAAGATATACCAGGTCCCTGATATTCCCCGCACCCGCTCAGGTAAGATTACTGAACTGGCTATTCGCGACGTCATACATGGTCGTGAAGTAAAGAACAGTGAAGCCCTGGCCAATCCCGAGGCACTCGATTATTTTCAGCAATGTATGTTTAATGACAATTAGTTTAATAGTACTCATGTTCCTGGTCATGCTGGTATTGGCGCTGGTGCCTGGTGTAAGTGTATTGACGGTAACAGCAAGGGCAATCACAGGAGGCTTTAGACAGGCTGCCATTACATCCTTCGGTATTGTTACGGGTGACATGATATATATAGCAATCGCCGTCTTTGGTTTAAGAGTAATAAGCGATGCTTCTAATATGATTATCCTGATAATCAAATATGCTGGTGGTGCCTTTCTAATCTGGACAGGAATTACACAAATAGTAACTAAAAGTAATTTTCCGATCGATCCTGAATTGGCAAAAGCTTCCAGCTTAGCGAATTATCTGAGCGGCCTGGCCATTACCCTGGGAGATCAAAAGGCAATTATATTTTATCTGATATTTTTCCCGGCTTTTATTGATGTCAAAATGTTATCCACTATTGATGCCGTTATTGTTGTGGCGATGGCAAGTACCGCAATATTCATAGCCAAGTTGTACTATGCTTATATGGCAACGAGGGTAAAAATATCACCAAGTAGCAAGTGGACTCTGTACCTGAATTATATTGCCGGCACCATACTTATCATGGTGGGGATAATATTAGTATTTGAAACCGTCTGAGGTTGATACATATATGCAGTAATATTTAAGGCTGTCATCAATCGGTTCGACCAGGAGTATGACGAGATGCTTGTTGAGATGAGACAGTTGGCTGTGAATCAATACAGTTGTGTGGATATCCAGTCAGTAAGTGAAGGAGAAAATGAGGTCACCATCTCTTGTTGGAATAGCCTAGATGACATTAAGGCCTGGAAGCAGGATGAACGTCATCAATTGGCACAAAGGTTGGGTAAGGATAAGTGGTATAAGTCGTACCAGGTCCAGGTGGTTGAGATTTTAAGAGAATATGATGGACAGGATTTGCAAGATTTATAGGAGTAGAAAAATTTTCCTGAATCCTGTTCACATCATGTAAATCCTGTTTATTAAAATCCTTTTCTTACATGTTCATCTGCACCATCTCGGAGACTTCCAACGTGCCACCGATCTCCAGAAAGGGACATGTCTTGGTTATTTCTATTGCTGCTTCAATGGAATCCGCTTCAATTATGGTATAGCCGGACATGAAGATTTTACTACCTTCTGTGACACTGCCATCCGTATTGACGGTATAGGTGTTTTTTAATGGATTGGCCGGGCTGATGATGGCATCACCCGCTGAGGATAACCATTCCTTGTATTTCTCAAAATGTTTTTGGCCTTCTTCGGGTGTATTAGGTGGATTGCCGCCAAGATAGGTAATAAAAAACTGTGCCATATCAAAAATCTCCATTACGCATTTAATTAATAAGTGTACAGCATTATTCTATAAAAATTGTTAATGTATAAAAATTATCAACATAAACAATGAAATCCATTAGCTGGCGTGCGTTTTAAATTATTTCATCTATATTTATATTAAGCTGTAAGAAAGTTGATGCATCTGCCGGAATAGTCAAAACAAGGGATAAATAAGGGGAATGATGATGAAGACAGTAGGGGAATTAATAAATTCAAAAGGTGCTGAAGTACAATCAATCTCACCGGACAATTCAGTCTATGAAGCCGTTCAGAAAATGGCTGAATATGGAATTGGTGCCTTACTGGTGATGGAAGGAGACAAGGTCATTGGTATTTTGTCTGAACGGGACTACGCCAGAAAGGTCATCCTGCAAAATCGGGGTTCAAAAACCACAAAGGTCAGCGAGATAATGACCACTAATGTGAACTATGCAGAACCTGATCATTCAGTAGAACAATGTATGTCTCTCATGACGGAGAAACGTTTCAGGCATTTGCCAGTGATGGACGGCGATAAGGTTGTTGGGATGCTATCTATTGGGGACCTGGTTAAAGAAGTCATATCCGAACAGCAATCCACCATTGAAATGCTGGAAAAATACATTACAGCGTAATATCTATGTGGAGAATTTTGTGTATTACGTTCCTGGTGTTCTTCCTGGCAAGGTGTTCTGTGGCATTGGAGTTTATGCCGTATCCCGCGGCACAAATTTCCCAGAAACAGTTCGAGGTCTTCTTTAATAAAGCCAGGGAGAGGCTGTCACATTCCCAGCGCACCTACCGCCATCAACACATGGTGATATTTAAAGATGATTTTAATGGCCATCACTATGCATTTACATTGCCCGGTCACGCCGCCCATCCAAGTTGGATCGTGCGGCGGATTGTGAATCATGAGGGAGAACTGCAGATTCAGCAGGTAGGATATTATGTCAATGAAGAGGCCGCGTTTGTTGAACTGTTTGATGCCTATCTCAAACTCAATGAGACAATAAAACCCCAGCTACAAGAACAACACCGATTGCCCTGAACTTTAAGGTCTTCTTTTGAAAAAATAAATCAGGACTGGTAGTGCCAAAATGATACCGGCTGCACTGGTCATCTGTCCGGGTATTAACATCAATAAGCCGCAAATGAAAATATACCCGCGCACAAGCCAATTGAGCCTTTCATTAATATATCCCTGCATTGTTATGCTTAGCGCCATTATGCCCAGCACACCATTCAAGATGGTAAATGCTATTTGATAGATTGGACCAATGGTCAAAAATGCAGGGTTCAGAACAAACAGAAACGGGATGAAATATGCCACAAAAGCCAGCCGGGTTGCGGTCACTGCCGTCATCATAGGCCTGGAGTTGGCGATCCCGGCACCGGCAAACGCCGCCAGGGCATCGGGAGGAGTGATAACCGCAAAAGATGCGAAATACATGACAAACATGTGTGAAAGTAATAAGGCGTTTTGTGTAATTACCGGCACATCAGATACCTGGAGTATGTTATAGATGGCCGGGATAGTGATCACTACCTGGATAATGTAAGACGCCGAAGGCGGAAGGCCCATCCCCAATATAAAGGCCGCAATGGCCGTGAACATCAGGGACAATACCAGGCTACCACCCGCCATATCATTTAACATGACCGTGAACCGTATCCCAATCCCGGTCAGACCGAACATACCACTGATAATCCCAGCTGCAGCCGTGGCCACTGCGATCATCAATATACCTTTCCCGCCCGAATGTAATGCACCAAGTATGTCGTCCATTCCCATCCGTGAATCTTTTTTAATCCAGGAAACAATCACGACACTGAGTGTGGCGTAGGACACGGCATAAGCCGGACTGAAACCCATGACTAAAAGAATGATGAGGACAAATACGGGAATTAGTATATGGCCCTTTTGTTTAAGCTTTGAGCGCCAGTCAGGTAATTGATCTTGAGGTAGACCCACCAGGCCCAGTTTGACGGATTCAAGATGGACTACCATCCATACACCAAAAAAATACAACAGTGCGGGCAGCAGCGCATAGCCTGCAATCTTGATATAGGGTATACCGGTATACTGCACCATGATCAAGGCAATGATCCCCATTACCGGTGGCATGATCTGGCTGCCAGCGGAGGCCGCTGCTTCCACCGCGGCGGCAAATTCGCGGCGGTATCCCATTTTTATCATCAACGGAATGGTCGCAGTCCCGGAAGTCAGTACATTGGCCACCGCACTGCCAGACATCATGCCATGCAGGGAACTGCCAATGATGGCCACCTTGGCCGGGCCTCCCTGTCTGTGTCCGGCAATACCCATGGCAATATCCATTAGCAGATCTCCCAGGCCGGAACGGGCAAGAAAGGCACCAAAGACAATAAACATGGCGATATAAGTGGCACTGGCCCCCAGTGGAATCCCGAACGTTCCATCAGTACCAAAATAATTAATATCGATAATATGTTCCAGGGAATAACCACCGTGACTTAAAAAACCCGGCAGGTAGGGGCCCGCAAGACCGTAGATTAAAAATATTATCGTCACAATGGGCAGGGCAGGACCAGCCATCTTTCTTGTGGCCTCTAGAACCAACAGCACAAACAGGCAACCCAGGACCAGTTCGATACCGCTCAAAGGCGTTACCAATGCGTACCTTTCTGTGAGTAAATAATCATAATTAAAGAAGATATAACCGGTGGTGCTGACAACCAATATTATTGGTATTGAATTAATCAACCGGTCTAGCAAGGGTTTGCCTGTTTGATAAGGGTTCAGGATAAAGATTAACAGCAATGCAAGACTTAGATGCATCAACCGCTGCATCAAGGTATCCAGGGTGCCGAACAGTCCGGTATAGAGATGGAATAATGAAAAACCGATGGCGAGCATTGCCACTATCTTCGCGAACTTATCTGTTGATTCATTCTTCATATACTAAGTATGCCTTATTATTTTAGGAGTGAGGAGTGAAGGGACAGGTGTAAATTGCTTTTAGTCCGATGTACTAGCGAACGCCTACATGGAGGAGGTGAGACCGCGAAGCGGTCGAGAAGCTGGCCTGGGCCATGTAGGTGGTAGAGCGAAGCAGTAGCCAGAGCCGAGGCGGGGATCTAGTAAAAAAATCACGCGAAGCGCGGTCATTCAATAACAGGCAGCGACTACATTGCCCATAAACTGATTAGATGAGGGGTCGAGATTATTTTTTCAAATCAATCATCTCCGCAAAGTGATAGCCTTCCGACTTCATCCCTTCTCGTTCATAAAATCGATGGGCATCTTTTCTTTGAAACCCTGAATCCAGGTGTAGTTGTTCACAGCCTTGTTGCCTGGCATATTCGCGTAGCCAGTCCAGCAGGGCCTTGCCATAGCCCCTGGACCGGTATTCTGGTAATACCACCAGGTCATCAACATACAAGAAATGTCCCCAGGCCAGGTTATCTCCTGAGCGAAACCCGGCAACAGCCACCACATCTTTAAGCTCACGGATGAAGGCAAGTAGATAGCCATCCAGTTGTTGATGGCGTATCCGGTGCAAGTATTCCTGTTCATTTATATGAGGACGTAACTCCTGCATGACAGGATAGGTGTCATTAATATCGGTATCGGTTTCTGCAATCTGTACAATCATAGATATCAAAAATCAGTCAGTTAGTGCCTCGGCGATCTCATCCGCCAACCGCGCCACGGCCTCACTCATACTACTAACGATGGCCGGGTAGTTTGAACTGGAATATCCCGATATCTGTATATCTGATCGACGTTGCGAAATTTTTTGCGTACCATCCTGGTTCTCAACCTGCCAATAGCTAACCAGGTTGATGTCGCCATTGGCATTTGTATCAAAACGGATTACATCAATAATAATTCGCATATCAAGAGATGTCCGGTTTCGTGACGGTTCTATGCTGATAGATGAATCCGTTAGCCGGGAGAATTGCTCTGCAAGGAATCGAGAAAAATTTTCTTCCAGGGGTTCTGCCCAGCGGTGAGTATCAGATAGAACCAGTTCATTGTCACTGGAACGGGTTACGATCTGCGGACGGTCCAGGTAATCCGGGAAACGCACTGGTCCGACGCCAATAGCCTTGCCACTTAAATTGACGGTGGGCGAGCTTACTGCACCGGTATTACCTGTGTCTAACAGGTAAAATTGAATAGGGGGTGATGAGGCACAACCAGAAAGCACCAGACAAACGGCAATGTTCAGATACTGTCGAAATTTAATATTCATTCTGCAGCTGTCCTTCCACGTAATAATATCTCAGGGTTTCGGTCTATTGCATCTGCAAGGTTTCTCACCGCCCGGGCGGCATCCGCAAGCTCTTCCATGGCGGTATTGAGATTGATCATCTGTGGTGAGTCCTCCAGAGTCCTGAGTTGCCGCGCTGTCATTTCAATTTCGGACAGGGCGGAATCCAACTTTTGCATCTGCGGCATGTCCTGCAGGTTGCTGATGGTCTGTGCAGCCGTTGTGACCTCTTTGATGGCACCATCAAGGTCATTAAGCAGGGGAGAGTCATCAGCGGTGATTTGTCTCAGGTTCTCCAGGATCGCTTTCATATCATCCAGCCCCGTGGAGATATCATCCATTGTCTGTGAAGTCTTTTGTGCCAACGGGACAATCTCACGATTTAAATCCTCACTGAGATTATTGATGTTTGCAAATGCATCTCTCATGTTAGTAATAGTGTCGGTGACTTCATCAGAGTTGACGATGCGGTTGATGGCGCTGAGGGAAGATGAGATGTCTGTCAGCATCTGTTGAACAGAGATCTCATTTAAGGCCTTGCCGAATTGTTCCATGGGCATGGGGATGGTGGGAATCTCAATAAAAGTTCCGTCCCCATGGTAATGGAGTGGTGTGCCAGGATGATAATCCAGATCTACATATAATAATGAGGTCAATATGCTCTGAATCTTCAACTGGGCACGCAATCCAAGATTTTCAATAATAGCCTTCAAGGGATCATCAGCCTGTAATTGTCGTGCCTGATTAACGGAAACAGCATCAATTTCGGCAATGACCGGGATTTTGATATCGCCGGTTGCGGTATTAAATTCAAGATTAATCTGGGTGACAGTTCCTACCTGTACACCGCGTACATTCACCGGCGCGCCCACTTGCAGGCCGTCCACAGAGCCATCAAAATACATGACTACCGTTTCTTGGCGGCTGAAAAATGCATCACCGCCAAACAATATGATCGCAGTAGTAAGCAATGTGATTGCCCCTACCACAAACGCACCAATCAATGTTGTATTAGCCCTTTTACTCATATCATTTCTGATTTAAAAATGCCCTGACATCTTCATTCTCTGCATGGTCACGTAGTTCTTTCGGGTCTCCCTGTGCAATCATGGTATGGGTTTCACCATCCAGAAACACTGAATTATTGCCAATCCTGAAGATACTCTCCAGCTCATGGGTCACCACCACGATAGTAGTGCCCAGGCTGTCCCGTAATTCCAGGATCAACTCATCCAGTCGCTTTGCACTGGGCGGATCCAGGCCGGCACTGGGTTCATCAAAAAACAGGATGTCCGGATCCAGTGCAATGGCCCTCGCCAGGCTGCCGCGTTTTCGCATTCCACCGCTTAACTCAGACGGATAAAATTCTTCATAACCGGCAAGTCCCACCATGGCCAGCTTTAATGATACCACTTCCTTAATTGTGACCGGGCTCAATTCGGTAAATTCCTCCAAAGGCAGGCTGATGTTCTCTGCCAGTGTTAACGAACTCCATAGTGCACCACCCTGGAACATGACACCAAACTGGTGCTTAATAGCCTGTTGTTGTTGCTCGGTCGATTGCCAATAATTTTTATCACGATAGTAAACATTACCTGTAGAGGGCGCCTTGATACCGATCAAACTTTTTAGCAGCGTGGATTTTCCACAGCCGCTACCACCCATAATGATAAAAATGTCATCATCGTTAATGGTGAAGTTGAGGTCCTGCTGTATGATAAATTCATCATAGGCCAGGGTGACATTCTCTACTGTGATATGTGCATCTGGGTTATTTTCGGATTCTAAAATGGCGTCGGACATCTTAAATCCCCAGTTTATACAGGGCCACGGTCATGGCCGATGCGGTAATGACAATAAAGATGATGCTGGTGACCACGGCAGAAGTCGTCGCTTCACCCACGGCCTGGGCACTGCGGCCACACTGCATGCCACGCAGGCAGCCGGAGATTGCAACCACTGCACCATAAACGGCACCTTTAAATATACCTACCCCGAATGATTTGAGGTTAAGGGCCTGTATGGTCTGCTGGTAGTATTCAAACAGGGAGATGTCAAACACGGTTACGCCAATAATCAGCCCAGCCAGTGTCCCTACGAGACCGGAATATAGGGTCAACAATGGAATCATCAACATCAGTGCAAGTATCCTGGGCAGCACCAGAAAATCGATAGTGGATATTCCCAATGTCTTAAAGGCATCGATCTCTTCATTGACCTGCATGGTACCGAGTTCTGCGGCAAAGGATGCTCCGGTACGCCCGGCCATGATAATACCCGTCATCAGCGCCCCCACTTCCCGGATCATGGCAATACCCACGAGATCGGCAATATAGATCTGCACGCCCACCCGTTCCAGCTGCGCAGCCCCCATGTAGGCCAGGATCAGGCCCACCAGGAAACTCACCAATGAGACAATGGGCAGGGCATTAGGTCCAACCTGCTGAATGATGAGCATCAGGTCTACCGAACGAAACTGTGCCTTGTTACGTATCAGTCGCCCGAAAGACAATATTACCTCACCAATAAATTTCAGGTTTCTGGGGATACCATGATAGAGATCTAATGTTGTTTTACCGATTTCGCTTAATAAGGTTTCGATGGTCTCATGAGTTGCCGTATCTTCTATAGGTGGAATTTCCCTGGCCAGATCCCGCAGTCGTTTGATCCCACTGGGTAGCCCAGACATGTCCAGCTGCAGACCATTCTCGGTACAATACTTTTCTATCCTGCCAATAAATACCAGCAGGCTCGAGTCCCAGGTACCTATCTGTTCACTGTTAAATGTCACTTGGGAAATATCATGCCGACTTTTAACCTGTTCCCCAAACAGGTCTTGCGAAGGCAATCTGTCTGTTAAGTCCCAGTCTCCAATCAAGGAGATACACAACGCCCCGTTATCCGCGGAGGAAAGATCAAGTCTTGGGTCGTTATCCTGGGTCACATTAAAGGCCTTATTGCTGAATTATTTGCAGTTTAATTGTTATGCGAATCTTTTGTAAGATGTTATATTTACAGCGTTTTGTAGCTAGTTTAAGTGAAAATGAATAAATTCCTGATCGAAGTCATGAAAAAATCAAGTTCTTTAGCGGGGACGATCCTCATTACCCTCATTATGGTTTTTCCGCTGAATGCCGACGATGACAACCATATCGCAACTGATATCTTCTGGAACCAACTCTATGAAGGGGGTGGCTGGTCTTTGTATTGTGGTTACCGGTTTGACCAGGAGCGCAATTCCCCGGATGGTTTCCATATCGGGATAGACCATATGTATGACACCGAATGGATGCTGGACGCCCTGCAATGTGACAACCGTAACCAGTGTTACGCCGAACAGGGTGACACCTTTATTAAAATGGAATCAGACATGCATAATCTGTACCCCTCATGGACGGACCTCACCGTGTATCGCTCCGGCAGGGTTTTTGGTGAGGTGGAAGGTGAGGACTGGCGGTTTGATAACTGTGATTTTGAATGGAAGGCCGGGGTGCTGGAACCTCGTCCCCTGAGCCGCGGCAACATCGCCCGTTCCATTTTTTATATGCATACCAAATATAATCTCCCGGTTTCCGACAAGATGTTGCAGGCACTCAGGGCCTGGAACAAGGAAGATCTTCCCAGTGAACAGGAACGCTATCGTAATGACCGCATAGAACAGATCCAGGGTCAGCGCAATCCTTACATCGACGATCCTGACCTGATAGAAAAGATTGGGACCATCTCCGCCACGGGGGGATAATTCGCCCCGCGTCTTTTACAAAGACACAAAAAATAGACAGGATTTACAAGATTAACAGGATTTTTGTGTAATATTTCTATGTTGTCATTCCCGCGTAGGCGGGAATCCAGTGAAATAAAGTGTACCGAAGGCGCCCATTTCATTGGCTGGATACCGGGTCAAGCCCGGCATGACAGAGTTTGGTAGCGGGAGAACTTTACAGCGTCATACTGGGGTATGCCAGTATCTAGTAAGATAATTGACCATCATGTTATTATCTTGTAAATCCTGTAAATCCTGTTAATCCTGTCTATTCAAATTCATGCAATTGGAAAGATTTATAGGATGTTATCCGTGATAATATTCTGTAAATCCTGTTAATCCTGTCCATTAATAATGAATAAACAGCTTTGCCAGTACATTGACCAGGGCTACGCCGTCATCACTGCCAGCCAGCGACAGGCGCGGGCCTTGCAGGTGGCCTATGCGAATCAGCAATTAAAACAGGGCAAGTCGGTGTGGCGCACACCACCTATCAAGACCTGGCCTGTGTGGATCAAGACGGCCTGGGAAGACTCACCGGGCGAGTCCAGTAAAGTCTTGTTGACCCCCTCCCAGCAGCGATTAATCTGGCAGACCATCATCGAATCGTCTGTCTTCACCAAAGACATCCTGCAAAAGGATACCCTGGTGGATACCGCAATTGAGGCCTATGAAACCTGTCTTGATTGGGACATGGAAATTTTTCCGGAGAATACCTTCTTAAACAACGACGCCTTCGCCTTTAAAAACTGGGTGCAGGCCTATCGAAAAAAACTTGCTGATAATAACTGGCTGGATGCAGGCAGTCTTCAGGGAGAATTGATCAGGCAGGATTTTAAACCAGATGTGAATGGGATAGTGGTCTATGGTTATGACCTTCTCACCAAAGCACAAACAAACTTTTTGATGTACCTCAAAGAGACAGGCTGTGATGTAATTGAATTTACCACCGATAGCAAAAACCAATCTACGGCATATTATTCCTATCCAGATGCAGACCAGGAATTGAGGTCCGCGGCTTGTTGGGCGAGGCAGATTCTGATAGACGAACCCAATGCCACCATCGGCATCGTGATACCGGATCTCAACAAACGCCGAAGCACGGTAACATCCATATTCGATTCCATTATCCATCCCGACTGGGCGCTACGGGAGCAGGGCACCTTTCAACGCCAGTACAGTATTGCCCCTGGGAGATCATTGTCTGATTATCCCTTGGTGCATGCAGCCATTGAAATACTGTCACTGGGATACGGTCAGATACCCATGAGCCGATTAGAATTTTTATTACGGACATCCTTTGTACACGGTGCAGGTAAAGAGGCGAACCAACGGGCAAAATTTTATGCCGCTATCCGGGACACCGGTGAACCTGCCTGGCAGATAAGCAACTTGCTGGAATATTGCCAGTTACACCAGCAATACATATCGCTGGCCAAAGGTTTTATAAAACAACTGGCCGATATACAAGCGGCAATTTCGGCATTGCCCAAGTCCCAGTTGCCCCGGGCATGGGCGGATACCTTCAACTCAATTTTGAAACTATTCGGTTGGCCCGGTGAGCGTACCCTCAGCAGTATTGAATTCCAGACCTTAAAGGCCTGGCGCGAGGCCCTGCTGGAGCTGGCAGCCATGGGCACAGTGGCAACGAAGTGGAACTACGCCCAGGCATTTACCCAGCTCAAGGACATTCTGCAGGAGAAGCACTTTCAACCGGAGACCGTGGAGACCCCAATACAAATATCGGGGTTACCGGGTATCGCCGGGATGGCTTTTGATTACCTGCGGGTGATAGGAATGCACGACCTCATCTGGCCGGGACCTGCCATTACCAACCCGTTAATACCGCTCATCATGCAACAACTGGCAGGGGTTCCGGGCAGCACAGCCGTCCAGGTGATGGCTCAATGTAAAAAAGATACCAGTGAATTAATCAAGTCAGCAAGACAGGTCGTCTTCAGTTATGCAAAACAGGAAGGTGACCGCGAATACCGCCCCAGTCCTGTTCTCAGGCAATACCTTGCAATGACACCAGAGCAAACAATCATGCCCGGATACCACGCCCAGGTGTTTACCTCCCAGGAGCTTGAAACTTATACCGATATCAAGGCACCTGTCTTTGCAACACAGAACACCGCATCTGGTGGTAGCGGTGTCCTTTCTGATCAATCTGCCTGTGCGTTTCGTGCCTTTGCCCATCATCGTCTGCATGCCAAAGGGTTGGGTGATGTGGAGATCGGTCTGGACCCGGCAACACGGGGATCACTGGTGCACGAGGTCATGTATGAGGTCTGGAAGCGTATCGGCACATGGCAGGAATTAAAAGACATACCCAACAGTAAGCTGGAAGCCATGGTCAATGCCATGGCCACCGGGGCCATCCGCAACCAGGCAAAACTCAAACCAGAAACCTTTACCCCGGAATTTAAACGTCTGGAAACCCGAAGATTAGTGGCATTGGTGATGCAGTGGATGAACATCGAGTGGGCACGGCCTGAATTTACCATCAGTGATCTGGAAAAACGTCACGTGGTAAATTTTCATGGTCTGAACCTGCGTATGCGCATCGACCGAATCGACGACATCCCTGAGGTGGGTAAGGTCCTCATCGACTACAAGACCGGTGATGTGACAATTAAAAAGTGGGAAGGTGATCGCCCGGAAGAACCGCAATTACCTCTCTATGCTGTGACTTTAAAAGACGACATTAAGGCCGTAGCGTTTGGTGGAATGAAAAAAGGTCGACTGGGTTATACCGGGCTAGGTGAAACCGAAGAACTTATCAATGGCGTGAAATCCGCAGGTGACACAGCACAGGAATGGCAGGACCAACTCAGGCAATGGGAAACCATCCTCGCAGGTCTGGCAGATGAATACCTGCAGGGCCACGCCAGCGTCACACCTACCGAAAATGCATGCCGCTACTGTGACCTGCACAGCCTATGCCGCATCCGCGAACGGGAATGGTTGATGAATGATGATAATGCCACAGAGGTATGAAAAATTAAAATGAATCAAAATACTTTACTTAACAGATCCACAACGATGCATGAGAAGCAATGCCTGTACAGCTCTGTGTTCTCAGAGATCTCTGTGGCTAATATAAATAAGTAAAAGAAATTGAACATGTCAACGACCATCACCGATTCCGAACAACGTCTCCAGGCCCTCGACCCGGCACAGTCCTTTATTGTCCAGGCCCCGGCGGGATCCGGTAAGACCGGTCTCCTTATCCAGCGTTACCTTCGTCTCCTGGCCACCGTGGATCACCCGGAAGAGATCATCGCCATCACCTTTACCAGAAAGGCCGCTGCAGAAATGCAGGGCAGGGTATTGAATGCCCTGGACCGCGCAGCTAAAGGCGAAGAGGTTGACAGCCAATATGACAAACAAACACTGGAACTCGCTAATGCCGCCCTGAAGCATAACGATAAACAATCCTGGGGTTTGCTGGAAAACCCCGGACGCCTTCGGGTACAGACCATCGATGCCTTCTGCGCCACCTTGGTGAGACAGATGCCGCTATTGTCCGGTATAGGCGGTATGCAGGCCATTGTGGAAGACGCTAAACCCTTATACGAGCAGGCCGCCGATGCTACTCTCATAGAACTTGAGTCCCGCCAACAATGGAGTGCCGCTATCACCCGTCTGCTGGACCACCTGGACAACGACCTCAACCGTCTGAAATCCATGCTGGTGGATATGCTACAAAAGCGCGATCAGTGGATACGTAATATATATTCAGGTTACCAGCGTGACGACCTGGAATTTGCCATCGAAAACCTGGTGTCTGAAAAACTCACCAGGGTAAAAGATCAGATTCCAAATGAGTTTCACGATGAAATTTGTACCCTGTTAAATTTTGCAGCAAACAATATTAAAGAGACCAAACCTGATAACCCGGTCGCCGCCTGTGATGGCCTTCGGTCATTACCCGCAAATACCCCCGATGCCCTGGATCTGTGGCGAGGGATGGCAGACTTCCTGCTCACCACTGGCGACACCTGGCGGATACAGATAAACAAGAACAACGGTTTCCCTCCTGCCAATAAAGATATGAAAGAGCGAATGAAGGTGCTGTTACATCATCTGGGTGAGGTAGAGGGGTTGGAGCAACAGGTGGCCGATATCCGCATACTCCCGGGCCCCAGTATCAGTGACGATGAATGGGACGTGGTCAGCGCCCTGACCCAACTGCTGGATCTGGCAGCGAGACAGTTGCAGGTGGTCTTCAATGAACAGGGTCAACAGGATTTTATCGGTATCTCCCATTCCGCGGTCACGGCACTTGGCACTGATGATGAACCTACAGATCTTGTCATGTATCTGGATTACCAGATCAAGCATATCCTGGTAGACGAGTTCCAGGATATCTCCGTCAATCAGCACAACCTGTTAATGCGTATTACCGGCGGCTGGACCGGTGACGATGGCAGGACATTGTTTCTGGTGGGCGACCCCATGCAGTCCATCTATCGCTTCCGCGAGGCCGAGGTGGGGAATTTTATTCACACCTTCCAGTACCAGCGCTTAGGCGCCGTCCCTCTGACACCCTTGATCCTCAGCAGTAACTTCCGATCCAACGGGGGTATCGTCAACTGGGTCAACCATACCTTTGAGCAGGTCCTGGCTGAAAAGGAAGATCTCACCACCGGCGCAGTAAGTTTTCACCCATCCACTGCCACGATCAAGGAAAGCAACAACCAGGGCGTTAATGTCTATCCATTGTTCGATGACACCGGCGAGTATGAGGCTGAATTGATCGTAGAACTTATCCAGAAACTAAAACCCTCATTCTCGCAGTCTAATGGGCATAAACTTCACCGGGAATCTGGCGAAACAAGTGCCCGCGAAGCGGACCCAAAAAACTCTGTCGGACAGGATATCGCGATCCTCGTCCGTACCCGCTACCACCTTCTAAACATCATCCCGGCACTACGCGAGGCCAACATACCCTTCCAGGCCATCGATATTGAAACCCTGGGAGAGAAACAATCCATACAGGACCTGCTGTCACTGACCCGGGCCTGGCTCTATCCGGCAGATAGGGTGGCGTGGCTCAGTATCCTGCGTGCCCCCTGGTGCGGGATCGACCTCAAACACCTGCTCGTTATCGCAGGCGACGACGACAAACTTATTATGGAGCAAATCAACAGTCCCGCTGTCCTCAAACACTGTGATGCTTTCAGCAAATCACGCGTCAAACACCTGTCAGAGACCTTCAGCACCCTGGATAAAGATCGTCACCGTCAGTCCGTCCGACACAATATCGAGACCCTGTGGACGCGCCTGGGGGGGGCGGCCACCCTGAAATCGGTAGTCGATTTGGAAGACGTCATGCTGTTTTTTGAATTACTGGATAAGCTGGACCGCGGCAACGATATTGATGATTTGAAACAACTCTTCAATGAGGTCAGCCAGTTGTTCGGGAAATCCAGTAGCGGTAATGAACAGGATGCAGTTCAGGTGATGACCATGCACAAGGCCAAGGGGCTGGAATTTGACCACGTCATCATTCCGGGTATGGGCAGGATACCCCGGTACGGTAATACGGAACTCATGAAATGGATGTTAAGAACGCGCGAAGACGGTGGTCATGACCTCCTCATGGGCGCCATCCGTCAAACCGGTGAGGAACATACCCGGATCTACAAATATATCCAGAAGGTAGAGAGTCAGAAAGATACCTACGAGTCACAGCGCCTGCTTTACGTTGCCACTACCCGCGCCAGACAGACGTTGCATCTCTTTGGCAGTGCAATTCGCAAGTTGGACAAAAAGACCGGTGCCTTCGAATGCAGTGTGCCGGGACGTTCCCTGTTAGGACATCTCTGGCCGGTACTCAAGGACACCTTTGATGAACAGATACAACCACCCGACGATAGTACCAGTGAGAAGGCCGTTGAGATCAACCAGACCAACTGGCGGCTAAAGAAAGGCTGGATACTTCCGGACCTGCCGGAGTCGGAACTACCCGTCAAACCCGTTGAAGTCGTCGATCTTGAAAACGTAATGGAAGATGTGGAATACGAATGGGCCGGGGAGACCATTAAGCGTATCGGTATTGTCGTTCATCATTTTATCCAACAGATGGCGGAACAGGGTATCAATGCCTGGGACGAGAAACGCGTTACAGGTATGGAGCAGAAAATCAAAACCACGTTGAAGCAGGCCGGGATTGAGGACGATGAACTTAACAACAGCATCAACACCGTCACCACCGCACTGATAAATATTTTAAACGATGAACGGGGTAGATGGCTCCTCTCGGAAGAACACACTGAACGAGACAACGAACTCTCACTCACTGGTATGTTTGAAGGCAAACTCATTACCGCTATCATCGACCGAACCTTTATCGACCAGGATGGTACTCGTTGGATAGTGGACTACAAATCCAGCCCTCACAAAGGTGCGGACATAGATGTCTTCCTGGACCGGGAGCAGGAACGCTATGCAGAACAATTACAAAAATATGGACAGTTGATGCAGGCGTTGGACAACCGACCAGTCAAATTGGCGTTGTATTTCCCGTTGTTGAAGGGGTGGAGAGAGTGGGAATAGCGCAATAGGGGACAGACCACGTTTTCTACAGATTAAATAATTTTTCCTTCAAACTATGACTGTTCCGCCATAATTCACCATCAGAATTTAATAGTTTCCCCACTTTCTCTCCATTATCTCCTGTCAGGATATGTTAATGCCACCTGATAAGGAGATTGTTATGCACAAACGTCCGATCATCCTGGTTTTTCTTTTTTTTCTTGTTCATATCCCTATTTCTCTGGCGGGTGGTTTCGGGCCGTATTTCCATATTGAAGGCTTGGATGAGAATTTTGACCAGTTCCCGTTGAAGGGGACGCGGACAGAGGTTTCTATTATCGGTGTGATTGCCAGGGTGACCATCGTGCAGAGCTATGCCAACCTCGGTAGTCAGACCATCCATGCCAAGTATATCTTTCCCGGTTCCACCACGGCGGCGGTGACGGGGATGACCATGACCATTGGTGAGCGGGTGATCCGTGCGAAGATCAAGGAGAAGGAGGAGGCGAAGAAGATCTTTGAGGCGGCCAAGCAGGCGGGGAAGAACGCCTCACTGTTACAGCAGCAGCGTCCCAATGTTTTCGCTACCGATGTGGCCAATATTATGCCGGGGGATACCATTGATGTAGAGCTGACCTACACGGAGCTCATCGTCCCGGACAAGGGGGTGTATGAGTTTGTCTATCCCGCGGTGGTGGGGCCCCGTTACGGTGGGGCAGACGCTAAATTCGATCCGGGCCAGCAATGGATCGCCAATCCGTATCTGCAAGAAGGGGTTGCCTCCCCGGCGTCGTTTGATTTTAAACTATCTATTAATGCACCCATGCGGTTACAGGAATTATCATCTTCTTCCCATAAACTGCAGCCGCTATGGAACAGTGATAACAGTGCCACGGTGTTGATCGATCCTTCCGATGTTGATCCGGGTAACAGGGACTTTATCCTGCGTTACCGTTTGAACCAGGGGGAGATCGTCTCCGGCCTGATGCGCTATGAAGGTGAAGATGAAAATTACTTCCTGCTCATGGCCGAACCACCTGCGCGAGTGCGCCCGGACCAGGTACCGGCACGGGAATATATCTTTGTGGTAGATGTGTCCGGCTCCATGTCTGGTTTTCCCCTGGACGTCTCCAAGGCCATGTTACGCGAATTTGTAGGTAAACTGAAACCCACGGATACCTTTAATATATTGTTCTTTTCCGGTGGGTCAAAGCTGTTGTCACCCAGGTCCCTGTATTCCACCGAGGACAACCTCAACAAGGCCCTGTATATGTTGACCCATCAACGGGGCGGTGGCGGGACCGAGCTCCTGGCTGCCATGGAGCGGGCCCTGGACCTGCCCAAGGACGAGGACGCTGCCCGCAGTATCGTGATCCTCACCGATGGCTATATTGGTGCCGAGCGGGCGGTGTTTCAGAAGATCCGTTCCAGTCTCAACAACACCAATGTGTTTGCCTTAGGTATCGGCAGCAGTGTGAACCGTTATTTAATCGAAGGCATTACCAAATCCGGCAATGGCGAGACCTTTATCGTCACCAATCAAAACCAGTCCCGGCAGATTGCCAATGACTTTGTGGATTACATCGAGTCCCCGGTGTTAACCAACATTGCGCTGAATGCCAGCGGGGTGGAGGTGTATGACGTGGAGCCGGTGGTGTTCTCCGACATGCTCAGCCAGCGGCCGGTGCTGGTGTTTGGTAAATACAGGAACGCCAGGCAACGGCCTGCCATCGAACTCACCGGACTTACCGAAGGAGGCGAATATGCGTCACGGTTTGCCTTTGATAGAGACAATGTTTCAGAAGAGAATATGGCCTTGCGCTGGCTCTGGGCGCGCAAGCGGATCAGTGCCCTGTCTGACCACTACTGGAACGACCCCAAGGAAAATCGCGACGAGATTTTCGGCATTGGCCTGAAGTACAGCCTGCTGACACGCTACACCTCGTTTGTGGCGGTGGACGAGGTGGTGCGTAATCCGGGTGGTCTGGGCAGGAATGTTAAGCAACCGCTGCCCCTGCCAGCTGGGGTCTCCAACCAGACCGTGGGTGGCCCCCGCAGGGTGTCCGAACCGCCGTTGATGATAATGGCCGGGTTGTTATTGATGATGAGTTTATTGACCCGTCGGGGTAATCGCCATGGCTGACACCCACGGCAGGTTCCGCCAGGTGTGCTGGTGGGGGATGGTGCTGGGCGCTGCGTTTGTATTGAAGTATCACTACAGTGTTGCCAGTGCCAGTGAGTTGCAATGGATACTGGCACCTTTGGCACTGATGACACAAATCGTCTCTGCCATGTCCTTTACCCTGAATGATGCGGGGGAGTGGGTCAATGCCGGGTACAATGTGGTCATTGCCAAGTCCTGTGCCGGGGTAAACTTTATGATCCTGTCATTACTGGTTTGCGCCGGGCGGTTTTACCCGGTGAGTCGCCGCTATAATGTTTTCGTATCGTGTCTCGGGTTTATCACCCTGTGTCTGTTAGTCGCCTGGAGCATCACCGTCATGGTAAATACCCTGCGCATATTGATCGCCATCCAGTTATATATCCACGAGGTGAACGT
>JAURPG010000069.1 GCA_030835405.1 Gammaproteobacteria bacterium
ATTGAAAAATCTGCCTGAATTGTTCCACATTGCCATATCCTGTCAATACAATCTCGCAATGAGAAATCAATTTTAGGCCCGTAGAATGCCCCTTCCCCGGGCTGAATGGTCCATTCCAGTCCACTGGCTTCCAGGGCCTTTTCCAGGGCCTGTTCCGCATTATTCCAGATTTCATCACTGCCGACACGATTTTCAGGCCGGGTGGATAGACGAACAATAACATCATCAAAGCCAAAATCTGAATAAACTGAGTAGAGCAATTTGATAAATGCCAGAACTTCTTCCTGGATCTGGTCCTCACGGCAGAATATATGAGCGTCATCCTGGGTAAATCCCCTTACCCGCATCAAGCCATGCAATGCACCGGACAGCTCGTTTCGATGGCAGCAACCAAATTCTGATAACCGTATAGGTAATTCACGATAGCTCTTTAATCCCTGATTAAATACCTGGATATGTGCAGGACAATTCATGGGTTTGATGGCATATTCCCGGTTTTCAGAACTGGTCATGAACATATCACCACTGAATTTGGCAATATGGCCTGATTTTTCCCATAACACCCTGTCAATCACCTGGGGGGTGCGAATCTCCCTATAATCTGATTCTCTGAGACGGTCACGTATATAATTTTCAATGATTTGGTATAGTGTCCAGCCTTTGTCGTGCCAGAACACCATGCCTGGCGCCTCTTCCTGAAAGTGTAAAAGTTCTTGTTTTCTAGCAAGTTTTCTGTGGTCACGCTTTTCAGCTTCCTCCAATCTATTTAAATATTGGCGCAATAATTTCTTACTGGGCCAGGCTGTTCCATATATCCGCTGCAACATTTCATTATCGGAATTTCCTCGCCAGTATGCCCCGGCAAGCTTGGTAAGCTTAAATGCCTTTATATTGCCAGTCCTGGGGACATGTGGACCACGACATAAATCTATAAAGTCTCCCTGTTCATATAATGACAACGGTTCATTATCTGGTATTGAGGAGATTATTTCTGCCTTGTAGGCTTCATTCATATCCTTAAAAAATGCCACAGCATCGTCTCTGGCCATTAATTTGCGGTTCACCTGGATATCTTCCTGAGTAATCTTTTCCATTTCAGATTCAATCTTTTCCAAATCCTCAGGGGTGAATGCCCGTTCATAGGCAAAATCATAATAAAACCCATCATCAATAACAGGACCTATTGTTACCTGGGCACCAGGAAACAAACGCTTTACAGCCTGCGCCATCAAATGAGCGCAGGAATGCCTGATGATTTCCAGGCCTTCCGGGTCTTTATCAGTAATAATGCGCAGATTGATATCTTTCTCAATGACATGAGATGTATCTACCAGATTCTCATCGACCTCTCCTGCCAGGGCAGCTTTTGCCAAGCCTGGCCCAATAGCCGACGCAACATCATATACTGAAACAGGATTATCAAAATTCTGATGACTACCATCAGGTAAAGTAATTTGAGGCATGACAAACCCTTCTCTATCAGTGGTGACCCCCACAAAAGGCCACTTGTAAAAAAAAGTAAAAAGCGAAAAGTGGAAAGTGGAAAGTTAAAAAGAAAAAAGCACAAAGACGTCACAATAATTTTCTTTGTACTTTTAATTTTATACTTTTTACTAAATTTGGTAGGCGCGATTGGATTCGAACCAACGACCCCCACCATGTCAAGGTGATGCTCTAACCAGCTGAGCTACGCGCCTGTGTTTCAAGTATAAAGTGAAAATCAAAAAGTTTAAAGTAGTTATTAATATATGTCGTTCTTTTGACTTTTTACTTTAAACATTTAACTGATTAAATTCATTTGGTCCAACTGGTCCTGTGACTCTACAACGGATAGTGCGGTCATATTGATTATGCCGCGTACGGTTGCTGAGCTGGTCAAGATATGGGCAGGTTTTGAATTTCCCACTAATATGGGGCCCACGGTTACCCCTGTACCCACCATTTTCAGCATACTGTAGGTAATATGTGCCGCGTCTATATTGGGCATGATAAAAAGATTTGCTTTCCCCTTGAGTCGGGAATTGGAAAGTGCATTATTTCGTATTTCGTCTGATATCGCGGCATCGGCATGCATCTCGCCTTCTATTATAAAATTATTATCCATATTACGGAGAATTTTTGCAGCTTTTCGCATTTTTCTGGCAGAGGCATTATTTCTGGACCCGAAATTAGAATGCGAAAGCAAGGCGATTCGAGGCTTTATCCCAAAACGTTGTACTGTCTTGGCGGCAAGTAAGGTTTTTTCAACAATCTCATCGGCTGTTGGATCTTGTGTAACATGTGTATCTGCTAGAAAAAACAATCCATGGGGAGATACAACGGCAGTCACGGCAGCAAGTGCTGTGACATTCTCCTCTTTTTCTATGATTTGTCTAATGAACCTGAGATGACTGATAAATGGTCCTTCAGCCCCGCATAACATAGCATCAGCCTCATTTCGCCTGACCATTAAGGCCGCGATTACTGTATTTTTTGTTCTTACGGTATTCTTCGCCTCTGCAGGTGAGACACCTCTTCTTCCCATTATTTCATGGTACATTTTCCAGTAGTGATTAAATCGTTTATCGTATAGCGGACTGACGATTTCAAAATCTTTTCCAGCCTGGATTCTTAATCCCAGCTCATTAATTCGTTTGGTAATGACATTAGGACGGCCAATCAGGATAGGCACCGCCATGCCTTCATCAACAACCTGCTGTACGGCCTGCAAGACCTTACGCTCTTCGCCCTCTGCATAGACCACTTTTTTAGGATCCTGCTTTGCCTGGTCGAATACCGGATTCATTAAAGTGCCGGTTTGAAAAATGAACTGCAATAACTTCTGCCTGTAGACTTTCATGTCAGGTATTTGCCTGGTGGCAACACCACTTTCCATTGCGGCTTTAGCGACGGCTGGGGCAATACGTACGATCAACCTGGGATCAAATGGCTTGGGTATCAGGTATTCAGGACCAAATTGTAAATTACTACCGCCATATGCCTTCGAAACGATATCTGATGGTTCAACCGTTGCCAAATCAGCAATTGCATGGACACAGGCCACTTTCATGGGGTCATTAATCGTGGTTGCGCCAACATCCAGGGCGCCACGAAAAATATAGGGAAAACATAAAACATTATTTACCTGATTTGGATAATCAGACCGCCCGGTGGCCATGATCGCATCGGGTCTTACCTCCAGCGCATCCTCGGGCAGTATTTCAGGATCAGGATTTGCCAAGGCAAGAATAATAGGTTTATCAGCCATTTTTTTGACCATGTCCTGATTCAACACACCTGGGCCAGACAAGCCTAAAAAGATATCGGCGTCAGCCATAACATCATCTAATACCCTGGCATCGGTTTTTTGAGCATATCGGGCCTTGGATGGATCAAGTTTCTCATCCCTACCCTCGTATATAATTCCCTTGGAATCACATATATATATGTTTTCACGTCTCATTCCCAAATTTACAAGTAAATCCAGGCAAGCGATGGCGGATGCACCAGCACCGGAACCCGCCAGTTTGACTTCACTGATGTCTTTATCGACAATTCGCAACCCATTTAGGACCGCCGCACCGACAATGATTGCTGTTCCATGCTGGTCATCATGAAATACTGGAATATTCAATCTTTCTTTTAGTTTCTTCTCCACCTCAAAACATTCCGGGGCTTTGATATCTTCCAGGTTAATACCTCCAAACGTAGGCTCAAGACTGGCAATGATTTCAACCAGCTTATCCGGATCACGCTCATTAATTTCAATATCGAACACATCTATACCGGAAAATTTCTTGAACAGAACCGCCTTACCCTCCATTACCGGTTTTGCAGCCAACGGTCCGATAGCACCCAGCCCAAGGACTGCAGTACCGTTGGTAACCACTGCCACTAGATTGCCTCGACTTGTCATATAGGCAGCTTGTTCTTCTGATCTTTCGATCTCTTCACATGCCGCCGCTACCCCTGGGGAATATGCGAGCGCAAGGTCATGCTGGTTGGCCAGGGGTTTTGTGGCATGTATCCCTAATTTACCGTAGGGTTCATTTCTATGGTACTCAAGTGCAGCTGCCCTGAGCTTGTCTTTTTTCTTTTCGTTACTCATTATTCATTCCAGGTTAATTCATTATTTCCAGTTCTGCATCCTGTAATTTTCTAATCTCATCCCTGTATTTAGCTGCTTGTTCAAATTCAAGATTTTTTGCAGATTCATACATCAATTTTTCAAGCTCTTTTACTTTTTTGTCGATTACTTTGGGCTCCAGCCCCAAGTAAGGACTTTTTTCTTCTTGTATCTTGCGTATTTTTGTTCCTTTATGACTAGCAACTGAACCTTGCAGGATATCCGTCACCGCCTTGTGGATACCCACCGGGGTAATATTATGCTGCACATTATACTCTAATTGCTTATTTCTTCTCCTGTCAGTTTCATCCAGCGCACGCTTGATTGATCCGGTTATATTATCTGCATAAAGTATCGCTTTACCGTTAATATTTCTTGCTGCACGACCAATGGTCTGTATTAGAGTAGTTTCCGACCTTAAAAATCCTTCCTTATCGGCGTCAAGTATTGCTACCAGCGACACCTCCGGCATGTCCAGCCCTTCACGTAACAGATTTATACCCACCAGCACATCAAAGGCACCCAATCTTAGATCCCGAATAATCTCAACCCGTTCAACAGTATCAATATCTGAATGAAGGTATCTTGCCTTGATATTATGATCCAGAAGATATTCTGTAAGATCCTCAGCCATTCTTTTTGTCAATGTCGTTACTAATATCCTTTCATTAACATTTATCCTGGCATTAATTTCTGAAACCAGGTCATCTACCTGGGAATTAACCGGTCGAATCTCAACATCTGGATCGACCAAGCCGGTGGGTCTGACTACTTGATCCACTATCTCACTGGAATATTGTTTTTCATACTTACCTGGGGTCGCTGAAACAAAAATTGTTTGTGGTGACAGCTTTTCAAATTCTTCGAACCGTAATGGTCTGTTATCCAATGCACTGGGCAATCTAAAACCATAATTGACGAGATTTTCTTTTCTGGATCGATCCCCCTTATACATTGCCCCTAACTGGGGGATGGTGACGTGACTTTCATCTACAAAGAGTAATGCATTGTCCGGCAAATAATCAAATAGTGTGGGCGGTGGTTCACCAGGATTCCTCCCTGACAAGTATCTGGAATAGTTTTCTATCCCCGTGCAATATCCAATTTCCATTATCATCTCAAGATCAAATCTTGTGCGTTGCTCCAAACGTTGTGCTTCCACCAGTTTATTTTGCTGCCTTAATTCCTCCAAACGTTCAACCAATTCAACTTTTATCAAATCAATTGCATCCAATAAAGTTTTTCTATCAGTTACATAATGTGTTTTAGGAAATACCGTGACCCGCGGCACCTCCTTTATCACCGCCCCGGTTAATGGGTCAAACAGGGAAATACTTTCTATTTGATCATCAAATAAATCCAGGCGAATCGCATGTTTATCGGATTCTGCAGGATAAACATCAAGAACATCTCCTCTTACCCTATAGGTTGCTCGATGCAACTCAATTTCATTTCTCGTATATTGGAGCTCGGCCAACCTGCGTAATATCTGACGTTGTTCTATAATATCGCCCCTATCAAGGTGTAAAACCATCTTAAGATAAGACTGTGGATCACCAAGACCATAGATTGCGGATACTGTTGCGATAATGATTGCATCCGTCCTTTCCATTAAGGCCTTGGTCGCTGATAAACGCATTTGCTCAATATGTTCGTTAATGGAGGCGTCTTTCTCGATATAGGTATCAGTGGTAGGCACATAGGCTTCCGGCTGATAATAATCATAATATGAGACAAAATACTCAACAGCATTTTCCGGGAAAAAATCACGCATCTCGCCGTATAGCTGTGCGGCAAGGGTTTTATTTGGGGCCAAGATTAACGTAGGACGTTGGACGGATTGGATGATATTTGCAGCGGTAAATGTCTTACCTGAGCCAGTAACCCCCAAAAGGGTTTGATACAACAATCCATCATGTAATCCATTTATCAGCCTATCAATGGCATAAGGTTGATCACCTGAAGGCTTGAAATTGGCATTTAGCTTGAACTGACGCTTCATATATGGAGAAATCTAACCAAGTTACATCTCAGCAAAGTATGCCCTATTTCTGACAGAATAATCAGATTTTTTCTATATTGGCAGTTGACCAAAATATATAGCATCAGTACCATACGTGTCCGTGATATTCCTCGGTAGCTCAGTCGGTAGAGCGGGTGACTGTTAATCACTAGGTCGGCGGTTCGAGCCCGTCCCGGGGAGCCATTTTAAGTGCAATCTATCCCAACTGCTAATCAAAGGCAGACTAATCAGTTATTTTTGACCTCGCCAGACTGAAGGTGTTCCAGCAGTCCAGCCTTAACCTCTGGATGCTTTAATGCGTAATTCAGCTTTGCCTTGATATACCCAAGTTTTGACCCACAATCGTATCGCCGCCCATGAAATTGATAGGTATGAACTGACTGGTGATTTAATAATTTCTTTATCGCATCTGTTAATTGGATCTCTCCACCAGCACCTTTACCCAGGTTTTCCAGCAAATCAAATATCTCTGGTGTCAATATATATCTTCCAACCACGGCAAGTGTAGATGGTGCCAATTCCGGATCAGGTTTCTCTACAATATCCAGCATCCTTGACACATGTTCTGTTAAATATTCTGTGCTAACGATTCCATATTTATCTGTATCAGATGGATTTACATTTTCTACTGCAATAATGCTTGAGTTATGTTCATTGAAAATCTTGACCATTTGACTTAAACAACCATGCTCATCGTCATCAATCATGTCATCAGGAAGGATTACGGCAAAGGGCTCCTTCCCCACTTGTTCGCGGGCGCATAGCACGGCATGCCCCAGTCCAAGCGCCTTATGCTGTTCAACATATTTTAACTTTATACCTGCCGGTATGATATCAGATACTATTTCCAACAAATCATGTTTTTGCTTCTCGATCAATTCCTGATTCAGCACTTCAGCATCACCATAATGATGCAATATACTTTTTTTGGATTCTGATATGACAAATATCAATTCATCTACTCCGGCATTAATAGCCTCTTCAGTTGCATACTGGATAATAGGCTTATCTACAATCGGCAACATTTCTTTTGGGATGACTTTCGTGGCGGGCAGGAATCGAGTACCAAGCCCCGCGACCGGGAATATGGCCTTTTTTATACTCATAGCTTTACCTCTTGCAACTTGACGATATTATTTAATTTAATTTTACGGGACATGAATTCATTTAATATTGATTGTATCGTGTCCTGATCATGTTCAATACTTGCCTGTTTCAGCCTGGAAATAACCGCATTCAGTTTATCCTGATTATATGCCACATTCCGTGCAAGCATGATTTTCTTATGCCCCGTCAATTCTGTTTTTTCATCATCATAGAACAGTTCTTCTGTTATTTTTTCACCAGGCCTGAGGCCTGTAATACTAATTTTAATTTCATCTTGCTTACCTGAAAGCTGAATCATTTGTTCGGCAAGATATAAAATCCTAACGGGATTTCCCATATCCAGAATAAAGATCTCGCCACCCTGCCCCATAACAGCAGACTGTAAAATTAACTGACAGGATTCCTGAATAGTCATGAAGTAGCGGTTTATATCAGGATGTGTGACTGTTATCGGCCCACCCTGTCTAATCTGTTCCTGAAACATGGGGATAACACTGCCGTTTGACCCAAGTACATTGCCAAATCTCACAACACTCACGATTGTATTGGGTATATTTTTTGACAGGGTATAGAGCTCTCCAATGCGTTTAGTTACGCCCAGGACATTCACAGGGTTAACGGCCTTATCAGTAGAGATAAAAATAAATCTTTCAGGATGATATTTTTCAGACACGTCCAGCAAGTTTACAGTGCCAAAAATATTATTCCTTACAGCTTCGCGGACCGCTTTCTCAAGCATTGGTACATGTTTATAAGCTGCGGCATGGAAAACCACCTGTGGCCGGTATTCCCTGAAGGTATTGTCCAGCTTGGCAACATCACAAATGTCCCCAAGCACACCTTCAACTGACACCTTCCCTGTATATGCAGACAGCTGATTTAATATCTGATAAAGATTGAACTCATTCCTTTCAAATATTACTAGTTTTTCAGGATTCAAGCTGACAATTTGCCTGCATAATTCAGCACCAATAGAACCACCACCACCAGTCACCAGCACACATTTATTCACAATTCCTTTTTGTATTAATGACCAGTCCAGCTCAATCTTTTCTCGCCCCAGCAGATCTTCAATCGATAATTCTCTTAACTCACTAATAGATGCCTTATCAGCGATCATTTCATTTAATTTTGGCAGGGTCCTGACGGGCAAACCAGTCTGTTCTGCCTGTTGGACTATTTTCCGCATTTGCTCATCCGTTGCAGAAGGTACGGCTATCACAATGATGTCAGGTTTATATCTTTCCGCATACTTGACAAGATTACTTGTCATCCCCAAGACCCTGACTCCATGTATTTCTGATCTGGACAATGCCGGATTATCATCTATATAACCAATGGGTATAAATTGATCATCCCTCAGCATGTCCCTGACAAGCATCTCTCCAGCCCTGCCAGCACCAATGATAAATAAACGTTTGGCCTGACTATTATCTCGCAAATTTAAGGTACGGTCCTTAAAGTACCTGTAGCCAAGACGCGGACCTCCCAACAGCAAAACCAACAAAACCGGATACAACACCACCAGTGATCTTGGCACACCCTCCAGCCTGATAAACAAAAATAATGCCAGCATGATTAACATGCCTCCCAGTAAGGAGGCCCTGAGTATGTTCCATAAATCCGGCAGGCTTGCAAAACGCCAAATACCTCGATAAAGATTGAATCGCCAAGATACGAATGTTTGCACAGCAATGATTAATGGTATGGATGACAGACATATCCATAGGTCAGGAAATGGGAATTCCAGGTTGTACCTTAACCACCATGATAAAAACCAGGCCAGTATCGCCATGGCAATATCATGAAATATAATTAAAAGGCGTTTTGATATAAATGGCATATTAAACGCCCTGCTCGGTGCGTTTTATTAATTGATATTGATATTGTATATATCCCCAAATCATAACAAGTAGTAAATAACAAAGCATAATAATATGCCCAGCATACTCTCCAAACATTAATGCTGTAATTGTCATAGGAAATAAAAATACAAGAAAAAAAACTGTAAAATAGAGTAATACCTGCCCGTGGCTATGCCCCATGAGTATTAATCTTTGATACGCATGTTCTTTATGGGCTCGATACCAGCGTTTTCCAGATATTATTCTCATGAGTAATGTTAAGCCTGAATCACAAATAAAGACTGAAAATAAAATTAGCCAAACCGACAAGGGGATTAATTCCTGTTGTATGGAATAACACCCTGTCATCCCGAACATAAAACCAATAAAACAACTCCCTGAATCCCCCATAAACAACTTTGCAGGGGGAAGATTATAGAACAAGAAACCAGCTAATGAGGCTGCAATAACGATCATTAAATAGAATATGCCGTCCATGTTAAAAGTATAGGCAATCCCTGCTATCACACCCCCGGCAAGAAATGTCTGCATGCCCGCAAGCCCATCACTGCCATCCATGAAATTATATAGATTAACCCCCCATGCGATGAATACGCTCCAAATCAGAATTATAAAGGCATCCATGTTAATAGCGTTAAATTGAATAGCCTCCAGAAGAGACACCCCCCATAGTGCTGCAATAAAATAGCTAACGCCCTTAATAAGAGTTGGAACAACTCTTATATCATCCAATAATCCTGTTACAAAGACCATGCTGCCGCCAATAAAAAAAGCAAAAAATTGCATAGTATAGAGATAGCCTTGCTGCCAAAGAATCAGCTGGCATAACAACACAAGTATAGCAATAGCGATACCGCCACCTCGTGGCAACGGTCTATCATGGAGGCTTCTTGAGCCCGGATAATCAAGTATCTTGTTTTTGATCACCAATTTAAGAATGGCCCCTGTCAATAAAAATGACGTGGCCAAAACCACAATAAAACTAACAATTACTGTAGCCAAGGTCATGCTCAGGATTTGTCTTTATGACTATTTCTATACCAGTTAACTGTACTGGCAATTGACGTCGACATCTCTATTTCGGGCTCACAGCCAAGCTCGTTTTTTAATTTTGAATCATCAATACACAAGTTATTGTACAAACTCTCGAATTGATTTGTTTTTCCCATGAGTCCTGCAATGATTCTCAAAATATAGCCAGGGACGTTAAATAATTTGGCTGGTTTACCAAACGCTAATGCTATTTCACTAACCAGATCTTTTGTACTTAAATCAAAATCTTTCACGAGATAGACCTGGTTTTTGCAACTATCACGATGAATTAGCCTTTCAATAATATGACATAAATTTTCAACGTATATATAACTACGGCAATTATTGAACCCTGCCAATGGCAAAGGGGTGTTTTTATCAATAAGGGTTAATAATCTCATAAAATTGGCTTTAACTCCTGGCCCATAAACTAACGGCGGCCGAAGGACTATATACTGCATTTCGCCTGCATCACACATATCTCTTAAGGCCTGCTCTGCCTTTAACTTGCTCAATGCATAATCATCTTCGGCGCTGATTGGGGAGTATTCAGTGAAAGGTCTATCATATGATAGTTTCCCATGGACCTTTATTGTGCTTATATATATAAATAATTTCACCCCGGCATTATTAGCAATCTTGGCAAGTCTCTCAGTCCCTTCTGCATTAACCCGGTATATTTTTTCCTTATCTCTGGAATGATTATGAGCAAGTCCGGCAAGATGAATCACAACATCAGGACTATTTTTAAGTGCCGTCGTAATGGATTTTTCATCTTCCAGATCAAAAAGTACATGTTGAGATCGGCCCGAGATACCTGACTGTTCACGACATTCTCTATTTCCCAGCAATAATCTGTAATCTTTTTTTTGCAGGTGTTGCGCCAGCCATTGACCAATAAAACCACTTGCGCCAGTAAGTAATACAGACTTCATGAAATGAATCTATCAGGATTTGGTATGTCGCCCAAAATCATCCTCAAATCTGACAATATCATCTTCTCCAAGGTAACTGCCTGATTGGACCTCAATGACTTCAAGTTCCATTTCATGTTTATTTTCCAGTCTGTGTTTTTCTCCCACGGGAATATAAGTTGATTCATTCTCACCCAGATCGAACTCTCTCTCACCTAAGGTAACTGTTGCAATTCCATTAACGACAACCCAATGCTCCGCCCTTTTATGATGCAATTGTAATGATAGTTTTTTTCCGGGCTTTACTATTAGTCTCTTGACCTGGTAATTGTCCCTTAGCTCCAAAGTCTCATAACTTCCCCAGGGACGATGCACCAGTTGATGTAGACTGGCTTCCTGCTTATCCAGCTGAATTAACTTATCAACGATATGTTTAACTGATTGACTACTATTTCTTTTTCCAACAAGCACAGCATCTGAAGTCTCTACTACCAAAATATCATCACAATGAAATGCGGCTACCAATCGGCCGTGAGATTGAATAACAGAATTTCGGGTTTCATGACAGACAACATTACCCTTAATCACATTGTTATATTCATCTTTGCTATTAATATCAAAGATGGCCTCCCAACTACCAAGATCTGTCCATCCAGGATTGGTTTTGACTACGACTAATTCCTCATCTTCAGTGTTATGACATATTTTTTCCATTACTGCATAATCGATTGATTCTGCAGGACAATCTTCAAACGAGCTATGGAGAAGAAAAAAACCATCAATTTCTTTGCTTTTTGATGTCACCTCTTTACAGTATGTGTAAATATCCGGCCGATAACGTTTGATTGCATCCAACCACTTAGATGCCTTCATCATGAAAATACCGCTATTCCACAAATAATTACCGCTATTAATATAATTTATCGCTTTTGCTTCATCAGGTTTCTCGACGAAACTGACCACAGGCGCAAGAATGTCATCGTCATTAGGGGGGACTTCTATATATCCATATCCCGTGTCAGGTCGAGAAGGGCATATACCAAAGGTAACAAATTTATTTTGCAAGGCCTGTGTCATGCCGATCTCAACTGCATTCTTGAATTCTGCAACATCAGTAATGAGATGATCAGCTGGCGCAACCAGCAACACCGGATCAGAGTCCAGATATTTCAGTGCAACAACCGTCAAAGCTGGGGCAGTATTTCTACCAACTGGCTCAAGAATAATTTCTAAAAGTTCTTCAACAATTTGTTCAGCGTGGTCATTAACCAGAAAACGATGATCATTGTTACAAACCAGCACGGGCGCATTATGTTCTACTTCTTGTGATACTTCACACATCCTCATAATCGTCTTTTGCAACAAGGACAGTTCATCATCGAATGCAAGAAATTGTTTTGGATACTGCCCTCTGGAGAGTGGCCAAAGTCTTGTACCACCTCCTCCTGCAAGTATCACAGGACAAAGTGAATTGTTTTTATTATTCATGTTGATATTATCTTTCATTTAATTAACTAATCACTCAAAAGGGTATTATACAGAGCGATGGTTTGATTATTAACCGTATTCATATCGAAGCTGTCATTAATAATTTCATGACCAGCCTTTCCCATCTGCTTTCTGGTTTCAGGTTCATCAATTAATTGCTGGATTGCCTTGGCCAGTTTGACAGGGTCCTCTACAGGCACAATGAGGCCATTTTTCCCATTTACCACACAATCTCTGCAGCCTGGCACATCAGTTGTAACAATCGCCCTGCCTACCGAGGCTGCTTCCAGTAATATTTTAGGTAACCCTTCCCGATAAGAAGGCAGGCATACAATATTTGATTTACGAATCACATCATACATGTCTTCCCTGTAACCCCACCACTCGACAATGTTATTCTCAATCCAGGCATTTAATTCCTCACTCTTGATGCTGGTTGGATTTTCTGAGTCAATATCACCTGCGAGGACACATTTTGCCAAGACGCCATCATTTTTCAGTAATCTGCATGCCTCAATAAAATCATACAGTCCTTTGTCCACCAACAACCTTGAGGCAAACAACACCACCGGAAGATCTCCAGTTTGTTCTGGCGTATATGCAAATTCATCCATTTCCACACCAGAGCCGGGAATCAGCATATATTTACCAGGTTTAATTAATCCTTTATTTTCAAGCAAACCAGCATCATCATTATTTTGAACGATAGAAAAAAAATTCTTACGCTTAAATAGCAATGAGAGAACAGGGACAATAAAAGTTAAAAATATTCTGGATGACCAGGATGTTGAAATAAAAATATACCCCAGGCCTGTATAGGCATTTACTACTTTTGGCACTTTCGAAAACCAGGCCGCAATAGAACCCATTAATACAGGCTTTAAAGATACATGGTGCACCAAGTCTGGTGAAACTTCCTTATATATACTGATCAGCTTAGTGAGGGTTTTTAATTCCTGAATTGGCGATGCAATTGCCCTGACAATATCTATGGGAATTATATTCACACCTATTGATTTAATTCGTTCATAATATTCACCAGATTTGGTGACCAGCGTCACCTCATACCCGGTTTTAATCGCCTCTTCTGCCAACAATCGCCTATGGGACCAGAAATACCAGTCTTCTGTTACCAGGTATAGTATCTTTTTCATATGATATTATTATCAGAACCAAATAAGCCTAAATACTCTGCCAAGGTTTGTGCAGAACTGAATTTTTCATGCACCCTTGCCCTTGCGTTCTTGCCATAGCTTTCTCTTAATACTTTATCATTTGACAATCTCGCAATCGCAGAGGCAATTTGTTCAGGATTATGTGGTTCAATAACCAATCCGCATTGTTCATGGACTACTGCTTCTTTATTCCCACCGACATTGGTAACGATCATAGGCACTCCTGCAGCCATCCCTTCAATAATTGCATTAGAGAAACTTTCCTGGTGTGAAACCAATAAACCGATATCTGTTTCGGAATATATTTTTGAAATATCTCGCCTTAGTCCAAGCCAATAAATATGTTCCTCAAGATTATGGCTATTCACCAGGCTTACAAGATCAGAACGTGCCTCTAACCCATCACCAACCACGAGAAGCTTCCATGGAATGAGCTGATTCTTATCAAATGATGACAACGCAAGAATCAAATCCATATGTCCTTTATATGGGATAAGATTAGCTACTATTGTCATTACCAGTATATTGTCATCTATCTGCAGCTCTTCTCTGACGGAAACATGTTTATTCCCGTTTGAATGCAAATCCGACAAATCAACCCCGTTGTAAATCAATCTGAGCTTATCCGGAACAACATTCTCTGCAGTTATTAATTGTTCCACAACCGCTTTACTATTACCTACAATCATATCTACTTTTTCATGCAACCAACGTTCATAGAGTTTAATTAGAAACCGACCCCGCTGATAATCATTGAGACTGCGCCGAAACATTATTGTCCTGCTTTTGTCACCTGTCACCATATGCGCCAACATTCCCAGGTAATATGAAGACGGCAGATAGAAACAGGATATATCTGCCGATTTGCGCATAAAAATATATGACAAATAAACAAGGGTCCCAATGGGGGCTGTTAACCGGCTTAGTAATGGCGTTCTCTGCAGTATTCTTATTATTCGAGGGGGGGCATAAACCGTGATATTTTCACACTCAAGATCATCGGCAAGATGACCTTTATGTGTCAGTGTAAGGACCGATATTATAAAACCTTCAGCAGCCAGGTCTGGCAACAATCGGACTAAATGGGTTTCTGTACCACCCACATCAAGACTGCCAATTACTACTCGTATTCTTATGGAACTGCTACTTTTTGCCATTACCAATCATTCTTTTACTGCTGGCAATTGTCTGAAAAGAAATTCAGTATTAGCCTCGCCTGTAACAATTTTTTCCAGTTTGAAGCCCAGTTTTTTGCAAAAAATAATAGCGTCATTATCAAAAACAAATTCCATTGGCCATCCTCCCAACCAGTCCCTGATATCCGTCATGAGGTTCATTCCTCTTACCTTTTTATATTCATATGCTCTCTCAATCACTTTCAATATTTTTATCGGTTGAGATTCCATCATAAAACGCCATATATACCAGAGCTCCATCCATCTTCTTCTCAACATTCCCGAACTTACATATTTTTTCTTGATCTCAAGCCAGAACTCAGGCCCAGGATCAATTTGCACATCAGCTGAATAGAGAGCGATATAAAATACCCCGCCGGGTTTTACACGACTTGCTGCATTTTTTATTGCATGCCAGACATCACCTGTATGATGTAATACACCCCATGAATATACGATGTCGAATGTTGGAAGATCTTTTATATATGCATCATCTAGTACAGATCCCTGCTCAACATGCCAGTTTTCATCTCTTTCCTGGTAGTCTTTTAAATAGTGGGTGGCCTTCACAGAATCCAGATCGTAATCAAAACTGTATATGATAGACGCCCCTGCATCCACTGCAGATAGTGAATGCAATCCACTTCCACATCCAATATCAAGAAAGGTCTTCCCTTTCAAATCTTCAACTTCAAGAAAATTCAACAAATGTTGTTTAGATTGCTCAAGCACTTCCTCAATGTAATTAGCCTTGATATAGTTTACCCAGTTCTTGCCAAATTCAAATCTAGCGAAATCAAATTCTGCCGCTTGCTGAACGCCTCGTTGGGCATATATTGCTTTAATTTCTTTGACCATCCTCTCAACGCTGAATTTATCGGACACATATTTTCTTCCTTGCTCACCTGCCTTATTCAATTGCGTTTTATCCTGTATCAAATTTTGTAATTTAGAGGATATTTCATCAATATTTTCATTTTCCAACACCCAGCCAGTGTTTTTATCTAACAATGTCTCAGGGGCGCCGCCTGCCCTGGTGGTCACCACCGGCACTCCCAGCAACTGCGATTCAACCAAAACATTTGGCAAGCCTTCTACTCTTGACGTTAATAAAAAAAGATCCATGGCCAAAATATAGCTGTATACATCACTAACATTGCCACAGAAATGCACGACATTTTCTAGTCCATGACGTTTAATTTTGTTTTTACACGACTGCAATAACGGTCCATCACCTACAACTAAATAATGAATTTCAGGATTAATTTTATTAAGGGCTATGGCGATATTCATCCAGAGCAGAGGTCGTTTTTCCTCCGTAAACCTTATAACGGTACCAATGACAGTCGTTCTTTCAGGGATATTATTGGATTTTCTAACGCCTTTACTGTGGGCCTGAACAGGATGAATAAGTTTATTCAAATCAGTAACAAAACCGTTATAGACTATTTTGATGCTATTAACCGGGAGACCTAACCATTGTTCATAAGCTCTCGCCCCGGCATAACTGTTATTAACTAATATGACACCTTGCTGTTTTGCCAGCCAACGATATGCCTCTCGCATATTGGGCCTGTGAAATACAAAATGATAGGGCGGCAGACTCCTGAGCCCCAATACAATCCTGGGAACACCAGTGAGCACAGCAGCGATCCCACCTTTAATACAAACAGTATCAAGCCAGAAATGGGCAATCTCTGGAGTTTTATTGTGCAGCAACCCAATATATTGTAAAACATCAGCCCTTAATGATAACGGCAAATATTCAATCACAGTTTTATAGTCATCATTTAGTTCATTATCAATTATTGTTGAATGTTCTGATACAGTGACCACATCCACATTTGTTTTTTCTAGTTGCGGTAGATAAAACTGAGCGGGACCTTTTGACAAATCATCACAGGCCACAGTTACATTACAACTTTCCTCTTTCACTAAGGATGTGACTGTCATCACCAGCTGCCTTTCAGATCCGCCAGGCCCCAGACTGCCGATTATATGCAATATACCTGAATGCTTATAAACAGGAGTTACATTACTAATGTTCTCACTGAATTGATTAAGCCAATATCGTGCATGAATATCTGAAATTACGAATAATATTTGAAAGAAATTCCTTACAATGATTGCACGGACATTTTCATCTGGATTGTGATTTACAATTAAATACTGGTATCTTAATGTTAATAACCAGATTACAAGATAAAGTTTTCTTAGTATCAAATAGATTAAAAATAACAGGGCATAAATAATGAAATACAACCTTAAAAAAATATGCTTTATAACTTTTTTTCCATGCGATTCCTGTGAATGCCCGCCTGACCCTGAGTATTCTGATAATGCATACTCATTTCGATATACCTTTCGGGCTTCTTTAATTGAACGTGCAACCAGGTTGTAGACAGGATAACAATACGGATACAAAACATTACGTGCCGATAATGGCAAAACTTTTCTTATCAACCTCCTTAAGTTACGCATAAATAATATTCAAAAATATTATCGACCTAATCAACTGCAAGCGTCTATTGCTCGTTTGCAATATCATTATATTTTTCTTCCAATAAATATTAAGTTTTGCTCCGAACCGGCTTTTACGGATATGTTTTGCCTGATTTCATTTAAGAACGATGGCGGCTTCTGATTTCCATCGTCACCCCACATGCGATCGCCCGGTAAAAATATCGAATCATTAAGCTCTAGGCAGTGAGTTGTTATTTTCTCAATTCCGTATTCTGAGAGGAGATCTGATAATGACTGTTCAGTGAACGATCTTACATGCTGCCACCTGTGAAAAAGTTGGTTACTAACAGGACAATATGTCATGCTTAACTCTAGGTCTTCATTATTTGGCGTAGTGATAATCAATATACCCTCTGGATCCAGCAAACTGACAACCTTCTCCAGTGTCTGTTCCAGGTCCTCGTCTAGAATATGCTCAATCACTTCTGCCATAATTATCACATCAAAGGAATTAACTGAGTACTTATCTATGGCTCCCAGAAATTTAATATGTCCAGATAATTTGTTTTTTAATAACTCTTGCCGTTCCTTTGAATCTTCAAATGCTGCTGTTGTATATCCTCGTTCACAAAGTAGGTCAATAAGATCACCATCACCTGCACCAAAATCCAGGATTCTCGAATCTTTTTTCAATAAATGCTCGATAACAATAATAAGACTTTTGCCTACCTGTCTAGAAAAGCCTAATTCCAACAAGCGGGTATGGGTAAGACCGTCCCAGAATTTCTGAACCAGCTCTGGCGTCCATTTTAATTTTTGTGGTTTACTTTCATTCATGACTTAATTACCAGACCTTGCCCTGTAGGAAGAGAAATAATCGATTCCGGTTTATCATCAAAAAAATTATCTGCCGCAAGTTTTGCCCCTGGACAGGAAGTAAAACCGAAATCATCCATTAAGATGATCCCCTGACGTACAATGTTTGGATAAAAATATTTCAATGCATGAAGAGTCGGTTCATACAGATCAACATCAATATGCAGAAAACACACATCATTAGCAGAATAATCGTCAAACACCTCGGGGATCCAGCCTTTGTATACTTTATAGTTATTAAATTGCTTCAATCCATAATTCAAAACAGATTCCAGCGAATGCAGTGCCCCTTGGTGCCAGTAATCTCCATCTTGCTCTGAAGGTCGAGAGAGACCTTCAAATGAATCAAACAAATGCACGGTTTTATCAGCAGTAGTAAATTCATTACACATCAACCATGCGCTGGCACCTTTATACACTCCACATTCGACCAGATCGCCCTTAAGACCGGCAACATGTTTCAACATCTCCTTGAGGGTGTATTTTCTATCTAGCGAATGCCAATTCTCCGGATCCATAAATTGTTTGTAGTATTCAATAAAATCAGAATCTTCCAGGAATAACCTTCCAAATTCACTGAATTTGTATTTAGGATACACACCTGATACAAATGCTTCTGATATTTGATATCTAACATTTTCATCTTCAAGGTTATCCTGCTCTCTCATCACCAGGGACATTAGTTTATCCAGGTTATCAACTGAAATATTCTCCAGCCTTCTATATACATCATCCTTATCAATAGCCTCTGTTCCAGCTTCGTGATTTTTCTCAGCGAAACGACCTACAAAAGCTGTCAGTATATTTTTAAACATATAACTACCTGGCTTCCTCGATAAAGAGGTTAGATTCAAGGTTCACAATGGAGGTAGTAAAAATAGATTCAGTCCCTGTCACACTGAATTTTATTGCATCCTCAATAAAGTCAATTTTTTCACCATTCGTATCATGTGCGAGTCCCAGGACAATAAAATATTCACCGGTAGAGAGCCACATCCTACCTGAAACAATGACCTTAATTTTTTCGCCAGTTTTTGATACATGGGTTTTATTGTTATCGGAGATATTGGTCATGCCCCATAAAACCGTGCCCCGCTTGTCCTTAATTGCAAATCCACAGGAAATATCATCTATGTCCTGCTTTGTGTTTACCTGCATTTCTAATATGAAGTCAGCCCCTGAACGTATTGTGTTTATTGGCTTGCCTTTATTGTCAAATAAACCCCAGCTTTCTATCAACGCCTTGCCATTCCCATAACGAATCTGCTGATGTTCTTTTGCTGTCGAACGTGTCTGTCCTATTTCAACAGTTTTACTTTGCCCTCCAGATTCAGTTTCTAAAATAGATGCACTGCTATTATTTTTTTCTGTAGTTTTACTTCCAAATAATAAATTCTGATATTCTTCAGTAACCTTCTTTGGCTCTCCCTCGGAAAATATCCTGCCTGATTCAAGAATAATTGCCCTGTCACAAAGGGACGTCACAGTATTTGTGTCATGAGACACCAAAAGAATTGTGGCGTTTTTTTTCTTAAGGTTTTTCATCCAGTTAAAGCATTTTTTTTGAAATTTGACATCACCAACCGATAAGGCTTCATCAACTATCAATATTTGAGGTTCAATGCTGATAGCCGTACTAAATGTCAATCTTGCCTGCATGCCGGTAGAATAAGTTTTAAATGGCAGATCTATCACCTCATGCAATTCACTAAAGTGTATGATTTCTTCAACTCGTGATTTTATTTCTTCACGTGTCATCCCCATACATAAACCACCCATATAAATATTATCCCTACCTGAATATTCCGGATGAAAACCGGTACCTAATTCCAAAATTGCGCTGATTCTGCCATCTACTTCCACGGAACCTATGGTATTTTTCAGCGTGCCCGCAACAATTCTAAGCAGTGTGCTTTTGCCAGCACCATTTCTTCCCAAAATACCAACTATCTCACCATGTTTTACAGTCAGATTGATATCCTCTAAAGCCGACCTGGTAACATGTCTCGATTTATTCGATGCCAATTCAATTATGGGATCGACTGGGTGCTTGTATATCTTGTATTGCTTACCAAGATTTTTGATGCTAATTGCATCGCGACTATTCATGAAAGGTAATCCCCAAACGTATTTTTGCTCCTCTCGAAGACATTTAGTCCCGTCAAAAACAATAATAAGCTTCCTAAAGGAAAGATAAGCCAGGCTGCAGGATGTTCAATACGACCATAGTATAAAACGTCTTGCCAACACCATACGACATAACTGAATGGATTTATGATAAAAACCCAATTTAACAAATCGGGTATTGCGTTGGGATTATATAAGATTGGTTGAGCGAATAAATTAATGGAATTAAATACAACAATTATGTCCCGAATATCTTTCAGAAAAATACCAAATACAGATACTAAAAATGCAATGCCTGCCATTGCTATTAATTGAAATAAAATGAGGACAGGTAAAGCTAAAATAAACAGCGACAAATTTCCTTTAAAGGCGCTATATATGATTGCAAATACCAGACCGCCCGCATAAGGTATAAAAACTGCAATAACGGTTTTTATAGGCAGCACTTCCACAGGAAACACGATTTGTGTTACCAGATTTGAATGGGAAGTCAGAATTCCTGGTGATTTTGCAAGGATATCCTGAAATATCAACCAGCATATAATCCCAGCGAGTATATTGGCTGAAAAATCAGACTGCACATTGCCATCAGTAAACCTTGCCGGGAACACATAAGCAAATAAAACAGCATATAAAATCATGAGTAATACCGGATGCCCAAACGACCATGCCACGCCAATGGCCTGCCCTGCATGTTTGTCTTTTAATTCCCTTTTGACTAATGCCAGAATTAATTCACGGCGTGTTCCGATAACGTCAAATATTTGGTGAATAGTATTCATATGACAATATCTTTATTTTCGTCCAACCAGGCCTGCAACATTAATACATTCCATAGCGGGTACCCCCAGTTCTCCCCTCCCAGGTGACGTTGCCATTTATCAATAATTGGTGCAGACACTAACAAACCCTGCTCATCCAGTCTTTTTTTCGCCAGGAGTGATTCTGACCAATCTCTTAACGGGCCCCGTATCCATTGATAAAATGGAACCCCAAATCCCATTTTCGGACGGTCTATCAGCTCTTTGGGCACACGCTTATAGAGTAGTTGTCTTAGCGCCCATTTACCCTGACCCTGACGAAATTTCATATCTGGTGGAAGACGCCATGCTAATTCCACTAACCTGTGATCCAGGAGTGGAACCCTGGCCTCCAGTGCAACACTCATACTGGCCCTGTCTACCTTGGTTAGAATATCATCTGGCAAATATGTCAACGTATCCAGCAATTGCATACGATCAAGAAAATCCGGGAATTTGGTTTTTATTGAAGGATCCCATAGCATGGCTTTGTGCTCGTTGGCTCCAAAGACGATGTCATCTGGCGGGTCCCAGTGGCTGATCATTTTTCTGTACATGGCATCAGGGTCACTGGTCAATATTGCATTTGCAAATTTATGTACCTTCAAACCCAATTGCGGCTTTAGAATATAGGAAGGCAGAATTTTGCCAATAATGTCCCATAAAGTTGCTGGGCTTTTCGCCAGGCATTTTGCCAATAATTCGCGGACCGAGTATGGCGCGATCATCGCCTGGTTCCACATAGTCAACCCATTTGTATACCGGTTATATCCAGCAAATAATTCATCACCCCCATCACCGGAAAGTACAACTTTCACATGTTCACGTGTCAATTTGGATAATAATAAGGTAGGCAATTGAGATGAATCTGCAAATGGCTCATCATAGTAATATGGGATTTTTGTTATCAAATCCATAGCATGTTCAGATTTAGCATATAATTCCGTATGCTCAGTACCTAAATGTTTTGCTATTAATTTCGCATACTGTGCTTCATTAAAATCTTTATTCTCAAACCCGATTGTAAAGGTATGTATTTTTTGCTCGCTTTGCTCTGTTAACAAGGCAGTCACCAGTGATGAATCAATGCCGCCTGACAATAATGCTCCAACAGGCACATCTGAAACCATACGTCTGCTTACTGAGTCTATTAAAACAGCTTCCAACTCCAGCAGCGCCGATTGCTCATCGTATTGATCTCTATTCACGATATTCTCTGCCGCGATACCAACAAGATCCCAATAACGTGTAATTGACACAGAACCAGAATCTGATACTTTTAATATCATGCCAGGTTCAAGCTTATATATATCTTTATATATGGAAAATGGCGCAGGTATATAGTTATGCCTCATAAAACTGGATACTGCGTCCCTGTCTATCCGGGGTTGCCAGCCAGGTATTTGCCGCAATGCTTTTAACTCTGAACCAAACATCAATTTATTGTTTACTTCACCCCAGTAAAGCGGTTTTATACCTAACCTGTCTCTTACCAGATACAGTTCATTTTCTTGACGATCATATAAGGCAAAGGCAAACATTCCGACAAACCTTTGCACTGCATTTCCAACTCCCCACTCTGCACAAGCTTCGAGAATCACTTCGGTATCAGAACTGCTTCTTAGTCGCCTGCCATTTGCGTTGAGGTCTTGCGCTATTTCTTTATGCGAATAAATTTCACCGTTGTACGCGATAACATACCGCTTGCACGAGGAAATCATTGGCTGGTCACCAGACGGGGAGAGGTCCCTGATGGCCAACCGGCAATGTCCTAAACCGACACCTTTTATTTCATCGAACCAGATGTTATTTGAATCTGGACCACGGTGTTGTAGTACCTGGTTCATCTTGGCCAAGGTGGATTGGTATTCTGCTTTCTTCCACATGGGTTCATAAAGAAGCATTCCAGAAAAACCACACATTTTTCAAATACCCAATGCTTATTTATCTGGCAGAATAATTAGTATTTAGCCAGTCCTTGTAAGAACCGTCTTTAACAGCAGCTACCCAGTCAATATTTTCCAAATACCATTCAATGGTTTTCCTGATGCCTGTCTGGAACGATTCATTTGGTGACCATCCCAATGAGGTTTCTACTTTTGTCGTATCAATTGCATAACGCCTGTCATGTCCTGGTCTATCTGTTACAAACGTGATCAATTCCTGGTAGTTACCATGAGATGAGGGTGATATTTCGTTAAGGATTGAACAGATGGTTTTCACAAGATCCAGGTTGGTGATTTCATTGTTTCCACCAATATTATAGGTTTCACCAATTTCTCCCGAGTTCAATACGGCAGTTATAGCATCACAGTGATCTGAAACATATAACCAATCCCTAACGTTCATACCATCACCATAGATAGGTAAGGGCTTCCAATCCATACAGTTTGCTATAACAAGTGGAATTAATTTTTCTGGATATTGATAAGGGCCATAATTATTTGAGCAATTTGTCGTTAAGACAGGTAATCCAAAGGTATGATGATAAGCCCGGACGAAATGATCAGAGGCAGCCTTTGATGCTGAGTACGGGCTATTTGGCTCATATTGTTTTTCTTCAGTAAACTTTGGGTCCGCTTCATCTAGCGATCCGTAGACCTCATCGGTAGATACATGCAAAAACCTGAAATTTCGTTTGTCATCATCAGCTAATGTGTTCCAGTATTTAAGGCACTCATCTAGCAACCGAAAAGTTCCCACAACATTAGTTTCAACAAATGTCTCAGGACCAATAATGGACCTGTCCACATGACTTTCTGCTGCAAAATTTACAATGGCATGAGGCCGGTGCTTTTCCAGTAATTGTTTAATCAGTTCTCTATCACCAATATCACCTTTCACAAACAAATGCCTTTGATCTTCTTTCAGGCTGGTCAGGTTCATTAAATTTCCTGAATATGTTAATAAGTCCAGGTTAATCATCGTCCCGGCATTTTCTGCCAACCAGTTAATCACAAAATTTGAACCAATAAACCCTGCGCCACCGGTAACAAGCAATGAAGAATATTTCGCCAGATTTTTATTCAATGTTATTCCCTCCCGTTAATCTTATATCGAGGATGTCCGGAATAAATAACCTGGACTTACCTGAATATTTAATAATATTATTTAACTCAGTTTCTGACGCATTCAATGCTGTCAGTACGCATGCATTAAATCCTGAAATGTTTTTGATGTCATGCCAAACCGGAAACCCCAGATAGGAATCTTCCGCATATTCTGAATCATAAAATCCAACAATATTGAGCTTAAACTCTCTCGACCTTAGAAGTGCAATCTCGGCCAACTCCGATACACCACACAAAAGAACTTCGTTTTTATTCTCAACTACACATTGTTTGAATATGTCTATACAGGATGAGCTGGCCCTACGATAAAAATCAAATGAAACTGTCAGGTATTCGGTGGTCAACCGACTCTTCTCAGCAAAGCCTTTTGGTGTTAAATAGTAGAGATATCGATTTGCTGGCGCCTGCTCTATTTTGACCAGGCCTTTTTTAACACAGCGTTTGAGATAAGAGTTGGCCAGACCCAAAGCCACCCCCAGACGCTCTGCCAAATGTCGTTGAGTGACATTGTTTTGTTTATCAATGGTCTGGAGGATCCCCAGGGTAAGGGAATCTTCTCTATTTTCAGTGTTCATATAATGAACAAAGATACACCATTATGTTCAATTTTTGAACATAATGGTGAACTAGAGAGGTTTTTGAGTTTTTTATTTAATAATATCTGATGGTTACGATATTAATTAATTTATTTCCTGCTCAAACACCTTGTTTTCTTTGAGGTATTCAATGACCTGGTGGGCACATTCCTCAATACTGTTATCCCCTGTATGCAGGGTGATTTCTGGCTTATCGGGTTCCTCATAAGGAGAACTGATACCGGTAAACTCAGGGATTTCCCCCGCCCTGGCCTTTTTATATAAACCTTTGGGGTCGCGTTGTTCACAGATATCCAATGGCGACTGACAATAGACTTCAATAAAATCCCCATCTTCTACCAGGTCCCGGACAATCTGTCTGTCCTTTTTAAACGGCGAGATAAAAGCGGTGATAGTAATGACACCGGCCTGCATTAGCAGATTACTGACCTCACCAATCCTGCGTATATTTTCAGTCCTGTCATCATCGGAGAAACCAAGGTCTTTACACAATCCTTTCCTGACATTGTCACCATCCAGGACAAACGTGCGAATATTCTGTCTATGCAATGTATCTTCTATCGCATGGGCCAGGGTAGATTTACCGGACCCTGAAAGGCCTGTAAACCAGAGTATGCAGCTTTTATGGCCATTCATGCGCTCCCTGTCTTTGCGGTAAATAGTGGGCTCATGCCAAACAGTATTTTCATTAGTAATTTTATTATTCATTTTATATTTTTCCTTATTTAACAATTGGCCTTCCGATACAGTGATATTGAAATCCTAATTTACCCATTACTTCAGGTTCATAGACATTTCTAAGGTCAATAAAAATATCTGACTTCATTGTATCTTTGATTTTTTGCAAATCCAGTCCCCGATATTCATTCCATTCCGTCAATATCAACACTCCATCTGCGCCCACTATACTGTCATACATATCATCAAAATAGTTAACTGCACCTGGCAGCATTTTTTTTGCCTCTTCCATACCATGGGGGTCATGTGCCCGTACCACAGCACCTTTCTCGAGTAATTTTGGAATAATAGAAAGTGATGGGGCATCACGCATATCATCGGTTTCAGGTTTGAATGTCAATCCCAGGACTGAAATGGTCTTGCCTGATATATCCCCTGAAAATGCCTCGCTGATTTTTTTTGTCATTCTCGCCTTTTGGGCCTCATTAACCTCCACAACTGACTCAACTATGCGACTGGTGACACCGGATTCCTGGGCGATCCTCACCAGTGCCTTGGTATCTTTTGGAAAACATGAACCACCATACCCCGGGCTAACATGCAAAAACTTTTTACCTATCCTGCCGTCCAGCCCCATGCCTTTGGAAACCGCATGGACATCAGCACCAACGGCTTCACAAAGCATAGACATCTCATTGATAAAACTTATCTTGGTAGCAAGAAATGCATTGCTTGCATACTTGATCAATTCGGCACTTTCAAGATCTGTAGAAACAATCGGCGTTTCTATCAAATTTAAAGGTCTATATAATTCCCTCAATACATTTAAGGCACGTTCTGATTCTGCACCTAACACCACCCTGTCTGGGCGCATGAAATCCGATATTGCTGCACCTTCTCTTAAAAATTCAGGGTTTGATGCCACATCAAAATCTGCATCTGAATTTTCCGTTTCTATGATCCGCTTGACATTTCTGGCCGTGCCAACCGGAACGGTGGACTTGTCTACTACGACAGTATAACCATCCAGATGTGGGGCAATATCTTTTGCAGCCTGGTACACATAAGAAAGGTCAGCATGACCATCGCCACGACGGGATGGGGTTCCCACTGCAATGAACACCAGGTCAGTCTTGCCCAATACATCACCATATTCAGTTGTGAATTTTAACCTGCCCTTCTCCATGTTTGAACGGACAAGGTCATCCAGCCCCGGTTCATAAATCGGAATCTCCCCGGCCTTTAGCATGTTAATTTTATCAACATCTGTATCAATACAGGTTACGTCAGCGCCAAATTCCGCAAAGCAGGCTCCGGACACCAGGCCAACATAACCACTTCCTATCATAACGACTTTCATTAATGCTCCTGTTAACTAATAGCTATAATCTCAATAATTTAATGTTTTCCGGCATAAGCGTCTTATCAAGTATTCGATGAACATCAACCACAACACCTGTATTATCTTTCAATAATGGCATAATGCCCATCCAACCATCATGCACAAATTCCTGATGGGCCACAGCAAGAACAATGACATCTGACGGTAAAAGTTCCTCTTTCTTAAGCAACCTGGTTCCGGAATGTTCATAAAACACTTGCCCGTCAGCCATGGGGTCATAAACCTGAACCCTGACACCTTCATCCTGCAGTATTTTAATAATTTCAATGGACTTTGAATTTCTAATATCCGGAACATTCTCTTTGAAGGTA
>JAURPG010000006.1 GCA_030835405.1 Gammaproteobacteria bacterium
AGTGAAACATGACTATAATATGTGAAAGTCTCTCTTAACTTTTAGACCTTTGTGTTCCATATCTTCTGACGACTTACAGTATTTACTGAATAGACATAAATGAAAAACGCCCTGCGCAGCCGAATTATCCTGCTGGCACTGGTCCTGATGATAGGCCAGTTGACGCTGGTCGTGCATACCACGGTCCATGATGCTGAAATTAATTGTCAGCTATGCCTTAACCAGTCACATGGTTCCAAAGGTATCCCCGTTGCAAAATTTGATATCCCACAGCCTTCTCGTCAAAATGAAATTTTCACAGGGTTACAGATACAGAACCCTTCCAAACCATTACCTAAAGCCTATTCGCAAAGAGCACCTCCTTTTACCTCCTGATTGCATATAAAACGTAATAGTTTTTTCCTGCAGGCACACCTGCAGGTCTTATGTATCCGGGAGGAAAAAATGAACAAGTTAAAGTTTAGTTTTACAGGCTTACTGACGATATCACTGGTCGCAGCATCAATGACTGTGTATTCGCAACAAACAGAATTAGAAGAAATTATAGTAACTGCAGACCCATTAGGTAGTGTAGATGACCATTTCATTCAGCCAACCCAGGTCCTTGACAGCGAAGACCTGAAAAGACGAAGTATCCAATCGATAGGAGAAACTGTATCTGGTGAACTTGGGGTCACCTCAAGTGATTTTGGTGCCGGTGTTGGGCGCCCAGTGATTCGTGGCATGGGTGGAGGACGAGTCAAGGTACTTGAAAACAGCATCAGTACAATGGATGCCTCAACAATCAGTAATGACCATGCAGTCACTTCTGAGCCTGTTTTTGCCCAACAGATTGAGATTTTGCGAGGCCCGGCTACCCTGCTATACGGTAGCGGTGCTAGTGGCGGTCTGGTAAATGTAGTGAGTAACCGCATTCCCAGGGAAGTACCAGACGGCATTGAAGGCGGTGCCGTCATTCAGTATGAAACGGTCAATGAGGGATTTACTGGATCAGGGGAATTTAACGGCGGTTCAGGCGGCTTTGCCTTACACCTTAGCGGCATGAAAAAAGACACCAAAGATTATGACATCCCCGGTTTTGCCGATGTGCATCATGGGGAAGAAGAAGAGCACAATGATGAGGAAGAAGTGAAAGGCATACTGGAGAATTCCAGTACCAACACAGAAAGCATCACAGGTGGTCTATCCTATATCAATGATACCGGTAGTATAGGCTTCTCCGTGAGCGGACTGAACTCCCTGTACGGTATACCGGGCCATGGCCACCACGAGGAAGCGGAAGAACATCAAGATGAGGAGGAAGAAGGTGGTGTCACCACCGATATGGAACAGATCCGTTATGATTTTTCTGCCTCACTCAACACGCCATTCAACGGGATACAGGAGGTCAAGACCCGCTGGGGATATAATGACTACGAGCATGCGGAGATTGAGCCTTCAGGTGAGATTGGTACGCGCTTCAGTAATGAAGAACTGGAAGGCCGCACTGAGATTATTCATGACCCCATCGGCAATGGTCATTGGGACGGTGCCCTGGGGGTGCAAATAAACAGCCGGGACTTTTCCGCCGTGGGTGAAGAGGCCTTCCTGCCCCCGGCAGAACAAGACGCCATAGCGGTATTCCTGGTGGAAAAGGCCGACTTTGGCCAGTGGCATGTGGACCTGGGCCTGCGCTACGAGGACCAGGACAGCGAAAGCATCACCGGCGATACTGCCAGCCATGGCCTTATCAGTTTTGGCGGTGGCGCCAGTTATGACTATGGTGATGGCTATGAACTGGGACTGTCTGTGGGTTATAGTCAGCGGGGACCTGCCATTGAGGAATTATTTTCCAACGGTCCCCACGCGGCCACCAATTCCTTCGAGATTGGCAATATTGCACTGGGAGATGAGAGCTCAACCAACATAGACCTTCACTGGCACAAAAACGAAGGAAGATTTACCTTCCAGGTCAACCTGTTCTATAACCTGATTGACGACTTTATTTACCTGCAGGAACAGGACCTTAACAATGATGGTTTTGCTGACCGGGTGGAAGAAGACTTTAGTGGTGACGTATCGGAGATCCTGGATCCGGATGAAGACGAAGAGCCATTGTTGCTGTTTCATACCCAGAATGATGCAAAATTTATGGGTTTTGAACTGGAAGGTATCATCAATCTGTTAAATTCTGATAATGTAAAGCTGGACCTTAGGACCTGGACTGACTATGTTGATGCCAGGTTAAAAGATGGTGGTGGTAACCTGCCCAGGATTTTACCCTGGCGAATCGGTGCCGGACTGGATTACCAAAATGGTCCGTGGGACCTGAATCTGAATCTGGTTCATACTGCGAAACAGGACGAAACAGCAGCGCTGGAAGAGGCAACACCAGGCTATAATATGTTAAACCTCTATGCGGCGTATAATTTTGATATTGGAAATTCAACAATCACTCTCTTCGCCAGGGGCACCAATCTACTCAACGAGGAAGCTAGGCGTCACACGTCGGTGGTCAAGGACATTGCGCCCTTGCCAGGGCGATCTGGAATTTTCGGTATCAGGGCATTATTTTAAACCAGCCAAGACCCATTCCAGACGATACACATCACAGTAATTGCTGTTAAATTGCTGTGATGGGTTAATTCCCATGATAAAGATTTTTCTGGTGCAGTTTACAACAAGAATTTTTATTCTGAGTATTAAGTCATGGACTCAATATGATTAAATCCTGGCATCCCAGGCCCTGGTAAATAAATTCAATTACCTGAAAATACCTGTACCATTCACGTAGTATATATTCCCTGCTATGTTTTGTTTCCCGGTAGTAATCCTTGTCTTCAATTTGATTGAATAAAAAGGTTTTATTTCCTTTCATGTCTGCAAACCCTTTATCTCTAAGCATGACTTCCATTTCCGGACGCTTTTTGGGGACCCCGCCATGAACAGACATCGCCACGATAGCATCAGGGCGGCAAATTCTTTTTAATTCATCCAACCATTTAAATTGTAGTTCTTCATCCAGATGGGTAAAAACAGATATGCCATATATAAGATAAAAATAATTATCCTGAAAAGGCGTGGGTGGACAGGGGTTGATCACCGTAAATGAAGAATGATGGAAATTTTTATTCATCCATGAAATCGACTCTGCATCGATATCGCACCCATAAAGCCTGTTTGCGTCAACATGTGCCGAGTCACCCTGCCACAACCGCAGCCCCAGTCAAGTATCTTATTAAATTCGCCTATGGACCTTTGCGTTTCAATATGAGACAGAAGGTTGTTGCATAGCTTTTTACCATTGCCCAGATAACGCTCACGCCTTGGTTCACCGACCCTGATCCGAAGTCTGGCCGGTGGTAATTTTTTAATTGCACCCGTATTGACCAGTTTTTTTGGAAGTAATGTCTGACGAAGATTGAAGAAAAAATCCCTGATATTTTCTTTTATCAATTTTCTTATTAAATATCTTTCGTATTTGTTCCACATAATAACGTCTTGTCTGACGGCGGACATATATGTTTCCTTGTCCGAAGAATATTACAATTCACCTCTCACAGCCTTAACAAATATTTCTTCAATATCAGGTTCCATCTGTGTCGCAGTAACCACAATATTCAGAATGTCTTCACCATTGGCAAAATTTATTTCCCTGCCGGCCTGCGCAGCCCTTTGAATAAATTCCGGAGCATGCATGGCCTTATCAAAAACATCACGAAGATAATTAACACTTACATCCGGTATGCCTGGTGCAGTAGCCACCGGTCGGCCAACAGATATCAACGCATCCCACGCAGACAGGATTCTTTCTGTGTAGAAAGGGTCTGACGTCCGGTCAATAAATTCAAATATGGCTGGCACATCAGGTATTTCTTTAGACCTTTTCCTGCCACTTTGCAGAATAATCCTTTCCAGCCCTGATTCCACACCGTCTTCCGCACTTCCATATGATCCCCATGCGCCATCAATATTGCCTCGTAACATGGACTGGCGTACCGCAAAAGAACTGTCAAACCCATGTATAATCTGGGTATTCATTCCAAAAGCCTCCTTGCTGATAACACCGTCCACATAGGCACTTCCACCCAAACCCGTTGCCCCTAATTTAATAATTTCTTCAGATGTCCAAACATCATCAATTGATGTTATGTCATTATTTATCTCTATACTCAGAACCCGCCGGTCATCCACCACCCTGCCGAGATATTCAAATTCCTCAATAACATAATTTGCCCCTTCTATACCTACCAGTCGATTTGTGACCATCGCCAGACCATTCATCATTCCAATAGTCAAACCATCTTTTGGAGACAAGAATAATTCATTTGCGGCGAGCATCCCACCAGCCCCGGGCCTGTTAACGACCTTGATTGATGCGCCGGAGTATTTTTCAAGATAAGGCACCAGCATACGTGTATATTCATCGAACCCACCACCAGGCGAAGAGGGAACGATAAAACGTATGCTGTTTCCCTGGTAAAAAGCCAGAACATTATCAATTGAATTATTATTCCTAACTCCTGTTGCACGAATAAGAATAACGGCAGCCAGGGAAAAACATATAAGAAAAATAACTAACAAAAAGATTTTCTGATTTTTTTTCAATTTAAAATTTTCTCTTTATGGCGGGTTTCAATAAAATATAGGTAATATTAAAGTTTGTATATTGTACTGCCAGAAATATTATAATAGATGAACTTAAATATAATAAAAAAATAAGGATTATATGTCTCAAATAATTGTCAGAAAGGCCACGGAAGGGGATGCTGCGGGTATTGCCAATGTCCATATTAATTCATGGCGGGAATCCTACAAGAAATTACTCCCAAAGGAATACCTAAGGGAATTACCTCTTGAGTTTAATGAACGATATGAACTGTGGCTTGAAATCACAGCTATAAAAACACACCCTGTGTATGTTGCAGAACATGAAAAATATGGCATTGTGGGTTTTACGTCTGGAGGGGAAGCAAGAGACGAACAATATAATGACTATGCGGAGATATATAGTATCTATCTGTTAAAAAAATTTCATGGTCATGGTACTGGTTACAGTTTGTTGAAAAACTTATTTGCCGACTTTGTCAGCATGGGCCACATTAAAAGCTATGTATGGGTACTAAATGACAATAATTTCACTCATTTCTATGAAAGGACTGGCGCATATAATAATGGGGACACCAGGATTGACACCATAGGTAATAAACAAATTACCAGTCTTTGTTATGAATGGAATAGTCTAGTATTACCTTGATCTTAACCACAAACCAGGTGTTAGCCATAATACAAACCAACTTAGTTTTTCCCAACTTGCGGCATAATGCTTCAGAGAGTTAATAACGCCTATAGACATTACCCGTCTATTTCATGGAGTCGATAGCTTTAAACATTTTTTTGTTTAACTGCAATCTATGTTAAGCATCAACATGCAATAGTCATTAAGCCGGTTAGCAAGCATTCTAACATCTGTCATTTCTGTAGAGTTTTCTTTGTCCGACATAATATTAACTCTCCACCTTTAATATCATAATGTTATATATAACAAAGATATTTCTTAACAATAGGTTTCATACACCTAATGGCATGAAATATCTGATAAGCCGCTTAAGAGGTGTTATTAAAGTGACACAGCAAATACTATAATAGTAGAATGAGATTCCAAATAAGCATCCCGTAGATAACTGGAATACGCATGAAATATATATTTAATATTAGATGTATTGGGAACCTGTTTTTCTTAATATTATTTCAATCCAGCCCATTGTTGGCTCAAAACTCTGTATCATTTAATTTCTATCCACATTTGGGTGATGTGAATGGAGACTCAGACTTCACGGTGAATGCATTCGCACCACTACCACAGAGATTTTCTTACTTTGGTTTTATGAATTTTGGCGGCGTCTTTCATTCCGGTGATATTCGATTTCAAATAACTGAGCAAAATTTACGCTGGCAAGTTGCTGAAGATTACCCTATCGATATCGTTATTCAGGATACTATTCGCAAAGGTGGTGATAATGACACTATACATGTAGGTATTCGTTGGCGATTAAATAACACCTCCTGGTTGAATCACTTCTTTAGATCTATCAACCTGGTATACGGAGTTCATCTATTTCCAATAAGGTTTGACCAAAGAGATGTTGGAGGGTGGCAGCTTTCCCATGCCTATATAATTAAATTTCCCTATATTTCTGATCGGCTTTACTTCAGTGGGTTTCTCGACCATAACATCCAGGAATCAAACATCCCTGTAATTAAAAGAGATAATATTGTCAGTGAAAACCAATTTGGTGTGAGATTATTCAGAAAATTGTATGCAGTTGCTGAATTCAGAGTAAATGATTATAGAAGGTCAGACAGAACTAATTTTGGGATGGGTCTTGAAATAAAAACTAACTGGTAGATTACTCAAGGTTTCGATAAGGTCTAAGTAATTCCTGTAGTTTTTCCTTATTGATGGGTTTTTGAAGTATGTGGCTCGCTCCTGCGTTCAGCAATTTTTCCGGGATTCCTTCTTCACGTACCTGGGTTATGGCTATGATTGGGATACCTTCATAGTTTTCAATATTTCTCAGTTTGGTAATAAACAGGTCACCTTTAATATCCGGCATACGATAGTCACAAAACACCAGTGCCGCATCATTGTTTTCCGCCCAGCTCAAAGCCCGGTCAGGCTCTTTAAAATCATATATCTGATATTTTGATGACATAAATGATTTAATAATTAATGTCATTATAGAAAGACTTGTCTCGTCATAGAAAGACTTGTCTCGTCATCATCAACAATTAAAATATTTGTGTTTTCTTTTACTGTATTTATTTTGCCATTTAGTACCCACTCATACTCTGCCTGATACAGTTCAACAAGTTGCATTAGTAATAATCGTTTATTTGGAGAATTATATTTCCTCCAGTAATCACGGGCTTCCCATCGCAAGATGGTTGATTTATTGACATTAAAAAGTTTTGCAACATCAGACAAAGACATTTTTTTCTCATTACGCAGATATATCAATCTGTCAGATATTGATCTGGGTATACCAAAATTGTCTATTTCGTATTTTCTCATAAGAATAATTGATTAAAGATTCAACCCAAAAATTTTTATATTATGGCAATTATCTGCATTAAATCCTAACGATTTTGTGAAGTGTTTCACAATTATACAATTATCTAACTGTTTTATTTCAGCAAACATAAAGTTGCGTTACAGCAACCCTTATATTCAATTAACTTCTTCGACACCCGATTTTAAAATCTGTTATAAGTTAAAATAGTAATAATAATATCTAATATTTTTTTGATTAAAAAAAACGTTAAGGAAAAGTACGTAGAACTATGTTGGCAACCATAAGTTAGAGCGGTTTCCTTGCAAATATTCTTGTGTACGTTAAATTGACTATGACACAAAACACATTACTAAAACCGATAATGGCATTGTTTGCAGCAAAGAAGTCTAACGTTAAAACAAACAGCGCCTCTGCAAAAGACAAAATATATTTTAGCCGAAAACATGTAATTATATTTGGTACAGCAGTAATTCTCTTCTCTATGGCCTTTGGTATTAAGTTAGCCGAGTATCTTTCATATGTGCGTTATGACTCAGTATCAATACGCTTTGGTTCCATGTATGAATATATCCTGAAAACCAATGTATCTTTACTGGAATCGCTCACAGAGCAAGACAAACCTGTAAGATTACCTAGTCTGGATAACCATGCTTATTTTATTAACTTTGGCCAAGTGATGACCCATGGTGATCCTTCAATCGATTCAAAAGTTGAAAACGCCATGGCTAATCTTAGACTACTACAGGATAACTATGAATTTTTTCTGAATACCGTCATCCCCTATGAAGTTGCGTATACTGAATTTATTCCAAACCAGGGAATATCGAGACGGAATCCTGACCCCATCATTACTTACAATGGTTCTCAAATATCTTTTTCTGAATACCGTCAACAGCGTGAAAAAATGATTAATACACGGAAACAGCAAATAATCAGATTAACAATTCATTATAAACAATACATGGATCAATATATGGAGCTTGTATCGCTATTAAGAAAATCATGAAGCTAACCGATATATATTCAAGAGTTCCATAGTTCTAAATACGACCACCTTCAGTAACAATATTTCAAAACTTACTTTACTGTTCTTGAAATATAAAAATCAATTACCTAAAGCTCTTTTAAAAGGTGATCCAACGGTTCTATGGACTGATTCAAATTCTTCGTCGGCACCAGGTGGTTTACTGGTAAAGAGGCTGACTATGATGGTAGCAAGAAAACCCATTATAAAACCAGGGATCATCTCGTAGAGATCATAAAACCGCTCCTTGAACACCAATACCCATAATACGGTTGTGCCAAATCCTGCAACTAGACCGGCTATCGCCCCAGCCAGGGTTGTCCCCTTCCAGAATAACGAACAAAGTACCACTGGTGTAAAACTGGCGAGACCTGACCATGCAAATAATACGAACCAGAAGATCACCCTTACTTCAGGCAAAGCCAGTGCTAATGCAATAAGGCCTAGTACAACGGTTACCCCTTTGCCCCAATATGAAAAGGTATTTTCACTCCAGGCAGGCCTGAAGACCTTCTGAATGACATCTCGTACCACCGCTGATGATGCCAGGATCAATAGTGAGTCTGCTGTTGACATAATTGCTGCCAGGACAACCACAAGAAATATCCCTGTAAATGCCGCTGGAAATAATTCTGCGCTCATCAATAGATAAATGGTCTCTGGATCGTCCAGCATTGGGAACAGGACACGACCTGCCATACCGGATAATATTGCACCGATATCAAATATGATGGCACAGATAACTGAAATAATACTGCCATTGGTAATAGCGTCTGTACTTTTTGCTGAGATAAATCGAATCAGTAATTGAGGAGATCCTAAAAAGGCGAAGCCGATGGCAATAAAACCTAGTGCACTGGCGATCCCCAAACCACTCATTCCGTGTTCACCCATAGGTCTTAATAGCGATGGATCAATTGAATTTAATCCAGACATCATTTCAGTCCATCCGCCAGCGGCCATAATCCCGACAATGGGGAGAATAAACAGGCAACCCACCATTAACACACCTTGTAATAAGTCACTATAGGCAACCGCTTTAAAACCACCAACGGTGGTATAGTAAAGAATAATGGCTGCACCAATGATGGCACCCATTTCATAGCTGGTCCCAACAAATGATTCAAATGCCTTACCAGATGCAGTGACCTGTGCGGCGATATAAAATGCTGCCATACTAAATATGATCAATGCACTGAGGATGCGCAGGGTAAGGCTGCGGTCATGAAACCGGTTTTCCAGGTAATCCGAAACGGTGATGGAATTGAACCGGTCGGTATATTCCTTGAACGGTCTGGCCACCAGGACCCAGGCCAGGGTGACACCTAGAACTTCTCCCAGGATAACCCAAAAGGCATGGGCCCCGATCAAATACCCCATTCCCGTAAGACCCAGTATTAACCAGGCGCTCTCACCCGTGGTATTGGTACTGAACGCAATGACCCAGGCAGGTAACCGCTTATGGGCAACATAATAACCTTCAACATCCTTGGATTCTTTCCCTCCCCAATAACCGATGAAAAGCAGGATGAACAGGTACGCAATTAAAACACCAATTATTGTCGCGGAAGCCATTATTTTTCTGACTCCCCGGATCCATTACGCTTTTCATTACGGTGGGTAAAGAAAAATTTCAATTCAATGGCCAGGGGAATCCCCACCGATAAGATCAGAAGCAACCAGGCTTCAATTGGTAATCCAGCAATCATATTTTTATTCTTTATATTTTTAACAAACTAGCCAGTTCTTATTTAAATTTATTATTTATTACTGGGAAATGAAAACTGGGCACGTTCTGAAGCACCGGTGGGCCACCTTTGAGAAATTGTCTTTCTACGGGTATAAAACCTGATGGCATCCGGACCATATATACTCAGGTCCCCAAATAATGATCGTTTCCACCCTCCAAAACTATGATACGCAACCGGGACCGGTAATGGAACATTAACTCCAACCATACCAATATTGATATTTTCTGAGAAATAGTTTGCTGCACCACCATCCCGGGTAAAGATACATGTGCCGTTTCCGTAAGGGTTTTGTTCAATAACCTGCATTGCTTCATCCAGGCTACTGGTCCGCACTATACACAATACCGGGCCAAATATTTCTTCCCTGCAGATCTTCATCTGTGGGGTCACGTTATCAAACAGACATCCCCCAAGAAAATAACCTTTTTCATGTCCGGCAATAGATATATTACGTCCATCAACCACCAATCGGGCACCATCCTCAATTCCCGATTCAATATATTCCAGTATTTTGTTTTTATGTCCACTGGATATTAATGGCCCGAGATCCATACCCGCTTGCATGCCATTTCCAATTTTGAACTGCTTTATCTCATCCGTCAGCCCAGCCACAACCTTATCTGCTGTCTCATCACCTACACAGACGGCAACGGAAATCGCCATACATCGTTCACCACATGACCCGTAGGCCGCACCTGTCAACGATTTAACAACATTATCTATATCTGCATCAGGCATCACCACAGCATGATTTTTTGCCCCTCCCAGGGCCTGTACCCTTTTACCGCTGCGGGTCCCTGTTTCATAAATTAATTCTGCAATGTTTGATGATCCGACGAAGCTTACAGCGGCAATTCTATTATCGCTGAGCAGCAATTCCACTGTCTCACTGTCACCATTTACAATATTGAAGACACCATCTGGCAAGCCCGCTTGTTTAAACAAGTCGGCAATAAATAGTGAGGGGCCAGGATCCTTCTCTGATGGTTTTAAAATAAACGTATTACCGCAGATGATTGCCATGGGATACATCCACATGGGAACCATCACCGGAAAATTAAAAGGCGTAATCCCTGCTACCACACCCAGTGGATGAAACTCCGACCAACTATTGATATCACCACCAACATTCATCGAATGTTCACCCTTTAATAATTCCGGGGCGCCACAGGCATATTCAATAATTTCCAGTCCACGGTTAAATTCTCCCCGGGCATCTTCCAGAACTTTACCGTGTTCATGGACAGTCAGATGAATAATCTCATCAGCATTTTTTTCAAGCAGTTCCTTGAAACGAAACATGACCCTGGCACGGGAAACAGGGGAAGAACTACGCCAATCCTTAAACCCCTGCTCAGCTGCGATAATTGCTGCATCTACCTGCTCAGCATCGGCAAAGGCAACCTGCTTGATAACCTCGCCAGTTGCAGGATTATAAACCTCTCCAGAGCGGACGCTATCCTGGACATGTTGTCCATTAATGTAGTGGCCCAACATTTCCAACTGACTGTTCTCACTCATGATTTGTGATGTGGTGGCCATTAATCTACTGTCTCCAACACTCGACGGACAATATCAAATGTTTCTATAAATTGGTCGGGGGTCGACAATAAGAATGGGGCAAACTGTAAGGTATCCATGCCGTTTCTCACCATCAAACCCTGTTCGAAACATTTTCGATGGACTTCAATACCCCTTGCCCCTGGTTGCCCCTCCCTTGGCGACAACTCGATAGCCCCCATTAATCCAAAATTACGTATATCAATAACATGAGGGCAATCCGCCATTTCGTGAATGGCAGATTCAAATTCAGGTTCATTCTCTGCCACGGCTGTTTCCATGTCCTGGGATTGATAGATATCCAGGGTGGCAACCGCGGCGGCGGCCGCAACCGGGTGTCCGGAATAGGTATAGCCATGAAAGAGTTCTATCCCCGGGGCATCCTTATGCATATATGCCTGGTAGATCTCCTCATGTACCAGTACAGCACCCATGGGGATAACGCCGTTGGTGAGTCCCTTGGCTATGGTAATCAAGTCCGGCATAACATTAAAACGCTGGCAGCCGAAAGGCTTTCCTATGCGATAAAAAGCAGTAATGACTTCATCAAATATCAACAGTATCCCGTGGCGGGTACACAATTCCCTGAGCCGTTCCAGATAACCAACTGGTGGAATAATTACGCCCGCTGATCCTGACACCGGCTCAACAATGACCGCTGCAATATTTTCTGATCCCCGACTGGAAACTATATCTTCAAGTTTATCTGCCAGATGTTCACCCCATTGCGGTTGGCCGCGGGTAAAGGCATTGTGTTCATGGTCCAGGGTATGAGGCAGATGATCGACATTTTTTAATAACCCATCCGCAAACTGCTGACGGTTTGCCGGGATGCCACCAACAGATGTCCCACCAAAATTACACCCATGGTAACCTTTTTCCCTGCCCACGAAGCGTGTCCGTTGCGTTTCACCGGTAAGTTGATGATAACCCAGGGCGATCTTCAAAGCAGTATCCACAGACTCAGAGCCAGAGTTGGTAAAAAAGGCATGAGTAAATCCCTGAGGGGCCAGATTAATCAATTTCTCCGCTGCAGTTATGGCAATACTGCTGGTCGCCTGAAACCCCATGGAATAATCCAGTGATGCCACCTGTTCCTGGACAGCCTTTACAATTGCTGGATGGCAATGCCCCAGCCCGGATGTCCATAAACCGGAAAATGAATCAAGAATAGTCCTGTCGTCCGGCGTTTGATAATGAAACCCCGATCCAGATTCAATGATCCTGGGAGACTGCATAAAGTCACGGTTGGCTGTGAATGGCAACCAGAGTGCCTCCAACTCTTTTACCTGTTCGGTCTCGGATAGTCTGTATTGTTGCATATTAATGCTCTTAAATTTAATTGCCTAAAATAATATGACTATTCCAACATAGTTTATCTGTCTACATCAAACATTCTTTATCTTAAGTAATTAATTTTTGAGTATAGCACCTGTTTCCCGCAACAGACTCTTTAGCAATGAACGATGGTATTAGGTTTCATCCTTGCAACTGTATCCTATTGAGGTATGTACCCTATAGGACAATGCAGCCAGCAGATCCAGGTCTCTGCGCAGACCGGCCTGCTTCATTTCCGCAAGGAATCGAAGACGAATTTTCTTCCAGTTTTTTCATTTTCTGGAAAAAACTCTTTCGACAATGCACAGCTGGTTGAAAGATTGGGAAATCAGACATCATAAATACCCATTGTGGTGTAATCCTGCTCACAAAAACCACGAGGTGGTCGCTGTACCGTCCCGATTCTCAGGCCTTTATCGGCAACCCTGGGGCTATCCAATCTGACAATAGCTATTGCCAATTAACGCCCCTGTTTGACCAGCTTGATATCAAAGTTTCTCTCACAACACCTTGGCCACCTCATATCCATACTATATCCGATTGATTTTTATACATATTCAACAAAATATGAGATGTCTTAGACAACCTGTATTTTAATTGACCTAAACCATTTGGATCATATAATGAATCTTAATGAATCAGTCTACATAACATATGTGTTATGTAGTAACTACAGGATTACATAAGCCGGGGGTCATCAATGTTCAACATCCAATTTAAATCCATTCTTTTAATACTCAGTATGGCCTACCTGACAGGTACATTTCCCGCTTCAGCGCAGGAACAGCTTGCCGAAAAGCATCGTCAGACCCTGAATCAATATTGCGTAACCTGCCACAATGAAACACTTAAAACTGCGGGCCTGATACTTGATACGCTAGATATCACGCACATCCCTGAAGATGCCCCGCAATGGGAGAAAGTCGTCAGAAAGCTACAAAATCGTGCCATGCCGCCCGCCGGCATGCCCAGACCGGAAGAAAATACCTATGTGGATCTGGTTAGCTATATCACCACTGAACTGGACACCTATGCGCAACAAAACCCCAATCCTGGACGGACGGTCCTGCATCGCCTCAACCGCACAGAATATGCCAATGCTATACGTGACCTGATTGACCTTGAAATCGACAGCACCTCATTGTTACCTGCCGATGATATCGGTTATGGATTTGATAACATCGGTGATGTTTTATCAGTATCGCCTTTTCTCATGGAACGATACCTGGGTGCCGCAGCAAAGATAAGCCGTCTTGCCATTGGCGATACCAACCTACTACCCTCTTATCAGACCTATGAAGTACCCAGAAATCGGGTGCAATATGATCGCATGAGCAAAGACCTGCCATATGGATCCCGTGGCGGCCTGGCGGTAAGACATCACTTCCCTGTCGATGGTGAATATTTAATCAAGGTCAAGTTGCAGACCGGTAGATTTGATCAGATTATCGGTATGGATAGCACCAGGCAACTGGACATATTGATCGATAACAAGCCTATTCAACGCTTTACTATCGAGGCCGACGATCGTGGAGACGAACGAATTCACGGTGACGGTGTTGCAGCAGATGAGCACCTTGAACTCACACTGGATATGAAGGCAGGTATACATACCGTCGCGGCAACCTTTGTTAAAGATACCATTAAAGTCGAAGGCATACTCAAACAACCCGACCTGGGATTACGCAACCGTGAACAGGCCTTTTATGAAGGAGTTGGTCATGTTTCCATTGCCGGGCCTTTCAGTATTGATGGGCCGGGAAATACCCCAAGCCGGGACAGGATCTTTTCCTGCAAGCCAACTTCAAACCTGTCTGATACCACGTGTGCAAAAGACATTCTGTCCCGGTTGACCCGGCTGGCATACCGGCGTCCTGTTAATGATGAGGACATTGACATCCTCATGGCTTTATACGATAAGGGCAAGGCCGATGGGGGATTTGAGAACGGCATCAGAATGGCCCTGCAAACTATTCTGGTCTCACCTGAATTTCTGTTTCGCATGGAATATGAACCCGAGAGGATAAAGTCAGGCGAGTCGTACAATATCACTGACCTGGAACTGGCCTCGAGGTTATCGTTCTTTTTATGGAGCAGTATCCCTGATGAAGAACTCCTGTTACTGGCAGAAAACGACCGATTGAATAAACCCGCTATATTGAAAGAACAGGTTGAAAGGATGATGGCTAACCCCCGTTCCAAATCCCTGGTGACAAATTTTGCCGGTCAATGGTTATTCTTACGCAATATGGAACGAGTGCTCCCGGACCCACTGGCATTTCCCAACTTTGATGACAACCTGAGACAGGCGCTGCAAACCGAAACGGAACTGGTAATTGAAGCGATGATTCAAGAGGACAGGAGTGTAGTGGAAATCCTGGATTCAGATTTCACCTTTGTAAATGAACGCCTGGCAAATCACTATAGCATTGAAGGAATTTACGGCAGTGAATTTCAACGTATTGAAATTACCGATGATAAACGCAGGGGGTTGTTAGGTCACGGCAGTATCCTCACCGTCACCTCTTATCCCAACCGCACGGCCCCCACCATTCGCGGTAAATGGGTATTACAACAGATCCTGGGTACGCCTCCACCGCCTCCGCCTCCAAATGTACCCACTTTAAAGGAAGATAGTACCACCCGTGTCCTGACCATGCGCGAGAGAATGGAGAAACACCGTGCCAACCCTGCCTGCGCAGTTTGTCATAAGGTTATGGACCCATTGGGATTTGCCCTGGAAAACTTTGATGGTCTTGGCAGGTGGCGTGAGGCCAGCGGTGATGGAAATGATATTGATTCTTCCGGGGTGCTGCCTGACGGTACCAAATTTGATGGTCCAACGGGCCTACGCGAGGTCCTACTCAGCAAGCAGGATATGTTTGTTGAGACTTTTACCGAACGCCTGCTCACCTATGCATTGGGTCGCGGGGTTGAATATTACGATTTACCCGTCATTCGTGCTATTAAAAATGACGCAAAAAAACAGGACTATCGCTGGTCGGCGATTATCACGGGCATTGTAAACAGTATTCCCTTTCAGATGAGGAGGGCCAATTAATCATGATCATACTAAATAAAACTTTACCCAGACGAACTTTTCTACGTGGCGCCGGAGCAGCACTGGCGCTCCCATTTCTGGATGCCATGGTACCGGTATTTGGTGCCAATGCCCCTGGAGTCACGGAGCGACCCACAAGGCTGTCATTCCTGGAAGTACCCAATGGTATCATCATGGATCAGTTCACACCCACTGCTGAAGGATCGGATTATGAGTTAACGCCAGTTCTGGAACCCCTAGCGGCATTCAAGGACCGCATGCTGGTGATCAGCGGCCTGGCACAAAATCAGGCGGCCAAGATCGATGGAGAGATTGGTGGTGACCATCCGCGTGCCTGTACAGCTTACCTCACGGGTGCCCACGCCAGAATGACTTCCGGTGCCGACTTAAGGGCTGGGATATCTGTGGACCAGGTGGCTGCCAGGGAATTTGGGAAATATACCCAGCTAGCCTCTCTTGAACTAGGAATGGAATCATCCGAGGTGGTAGGGGCATGTGAATCGGCCTATAGCTGTGCCTATTACAATACTATTTCCTGGTTAAATGAAACCACCCCATTACCCATGGAAAACCGTCCCAGGGTCATCTTTGAACGGTTGTTTGGCGACAGTGGCACCACCGATCCAAAAGTCAGGCTAAAACGGATGCGCGAAAACAAAAGTATCCTGGATGCTGTGGTTGCCAACATCAAAAACCTCAGGGCAAAACTTCCAGAGTCAGATCGAGGCAAGATTGATCAATATATTGATGCCATTAGAGACGTAGAAAGACGCATTGAACTGGCCGAACAACAAAGTGACCGTGAGTTACCAGAAGTGAC
>JAURPG010000070.1 GCA_030835405.1 Gammaproteobacteria bacterium
AGGACAGTAAAAAATTAATCGGATATATTGAAGATATAAGCATCCGCGGGATGAATATAAAAAGCACTCATCGTCTGCCAGAAATGCAGGAAATTAACGTCTGATTTGGCGCCAAAGATGAAACTGATTCAGCTAAAATTCAACTAACTGTCATCAAAGTCTGGGATGCTTTCACCGATACAATACCTCGCTTTTATAACACTGGATTACATTTCATCAACCCCTCGGAACAGTCCCTGGACCTGATTCAGGAGTTGATATATGAACTACGGGATGATTATGTCTCCCAGTGGAAAGAATCAACTTTTGCCTAATATCTTATTTACCGCTAATGGAGCAGAGAGCATGAAACCCTGATAGTAATCGCAACCATAGCCTCGTAGGCAATCAAATTGCTCCTGAGTTTCTATCCCTTCAGCGACGGTGGTGATTAACATAGCCCGGGATACGGCAAATATTACGTCCAATACCTTTGCATTTTCATTATTGACAGGAAATTTATTTATCAGGCTTTTATCCAGTTTTATGTATTTAATCGGAAATAATTTTATGGGTTCCAGAGACAAATGACCGGTGCCAAAATCATCAATGGCAAGTTGCACACCTAAATCACATAAACTATCCAGCATTTTCCGATTATCATGGAGATGGGCATCTAGAATATTTTCAGATAATTCAATCACCAGGTTTTCGGGTAAAAATCCAGTTGAAGACAAGGCATTACTGACAATCTCCAGGAGTCCCGGTTTGATCTGTAAAGGTGAAATATTGATAAAGATTTTATCACCTGTGTTGTCATTATCCTGCCAGGATTTTGCAGTTTTCATAGCGGTGTATAATACCCATTCTTCAATTTGGTCGATTACCCCAAGCTTCTCTGCCAAAGGCAATAGTTCCAGCGGTTCCATAACGCCTGTATCTTTGGAATTCCAACGTATAAGTGATTCGTAACCAAATATATTCCTGTGTTCAGAAAAGATGGGTTGATACAAAATTTCCAGCTCATCATTGTCTATAGCTGATTTAAGATTGTCTTCAACCAGTAGATTTCGATATATTTTTTTATTATGTTCATCTGCATAATATTGGTGGCAATTTCGCCCAAGTGCCTTTGCCCTATACATGGCTGCATCAGCACAACTCACCAATGCTTTTATTTCCTTGCCATCCTTGGGAGCCAGAGCAATACCTATACTTGCTGAAATTGAATGCTGTTTATCACGTATTCGAAAGGGTGCTGCCAATGTCTTTGATATTCTATCTGCCAAGTTTTCTATATCATCTTTAGTTCGAAATGGAAAAATCAATGTGAATTCATCGCCGCCATAACGGGCAAGAAGATCATCATCCCGTATACAACTGATTAGACGTTTGCTGACTGCCTTTAACAACTCATCGCCAATTTCATGTCCTTCGTTATCATTTATAAGTTTAAATCCATCCAGATCAATAAACATTATGGCCAGGGCATTGTTTTTATTTGCATCGATTAATTTTTTGGCTGCATCCTTTTCAAATGCAAGGCGATTTGGCAAATTGGTTAGAATGTCATGATGTGCCAGATGAGATAATTTATCTTTTGATTCCTTTAAGCGGCTGATATCTGAAAGAACAATAACAAACTGGACAGAGGAATTATCTTCTGTCGTAATTTTTCTGATGTTCATTAACAGATGAGAGCTTTGATCATTCTGGCATCGAATATCAATAGTGCCTCGCCAATGAGTTTCCTTGTCTATGATATGTTTTATTTCTTCTTTCAAAATTTTGTCGGAAATAAGTAATTCATAAAAATTCTTGTTGATAATGAATTTTTCATCAAGTCCTGTTAATTCAATAAATGCTGGATTAGTTTTAAATATCACCCCTTCGCTATCTGCAATCAAAATGCTTTCTGCCGAATTTTCATATGCGATCTTGGAATGCAAAAGTAATTCATCGGCCTTTGCTCTTTCAATAGCAAAACTCGCGAGATAACTGGCAGATTGCAGGATATATTCATGTAGTGGGTTTGGCTTTCGCACTATCCCACTTGTCAAAGAAAATGAACCAATTATTTCTCCATTAATGTAGACAGGATATGACCAGCACGACCCGATATGATATTTGTCTGCGAGCTCGCGTACATTTCCCCAGGCGTCATCAGTACTGACATCTTCTATAAACTGAGGTTTCCCGGTGGCAATGGCACTGCCACATGAGCCATATCCAAATTCTGGCCTGAGGTCGTTTAAATCTTTTCTAATATCTTCTGAAAAACTGGGAGATGTCATAATGTTAAGCGCTGTCTTACTTTCATTGAACACCATCACTGCAGCCATACAATCTCCAACCAGTTTCTCACTCATGAGACATAACTGCTCCAGGGATTCAGAGATGGATTTTCGTTGTGCTATAAGCTCAAGGATCGAAGTCTGAATATGAAAAACATCAGGCATCCCTTTTTCATCAGATAAATTATTGACAACTTTATTTGCAGGGGTGGCCATAGCATATTTTAACAAATATCACTGCAATATGGATAGACTTCAAAAGAAAGTACTACGGGTTCTGGTTACTTGATTATATGATTTTTACCAGTAAGGCGGATAAAAATCCACCCAGTGTAGATAGCCCGACAACTGATCCCCCCATTTCATATGCCTCGGGCAACATGGTCTCAGCAATCATGGTGAGCATTGCACCAGCAGCCAGGGCCTCAATCCCTACCATAAAATAATATAATCCCCCCTCAGGACTGGGTGGAAAAATCACTGCGCCCAGTGCTGCACCCAGACCGGTGGTGAGAGTAATGGAACCCCACATGAGGTAGACCTTCCCCAGGGACAGGCCGTTGTCCCGCATGCTGACAGAGCTGGACATGGCTTCCGGCAAATTCGCAAGAAATACACCAACGATGAATGCCAGACTAATCCCCCCAGGGCTGACCGCCAGCATGCCAATCACCAGGGATTCCGGGATGGCATCGATAAAGATACCCAGCCAGATCGCCAATGCAGCGTTCCCATGGGACCTTGCCTCCCCTTCACTTCTAATTTCTTCCGTGGTGACCGCGACCTGTTCTTTGTCCAGGGAATCCATTGTCTCCTTATGCCAATTTTCATCCACTTCCATTTCAGTCCTGACAGATAAGTCATCCATCCTGGATGCTGCCAGGGACATAATTTTGTCCCTGACCGATTTGTCTTCCTTTAGGAGCGTTTTAAAATCATCCCGGGAAATACTGTAGACCTGAACATCACCTTGCGCGATTGCGTCTGCCGTTCGCGGTCCTTCCTGAATGACCCCCAATTCCCCGAAACAATCATATGTACCCAATGTTGCCAGCTTCTTATCTGCATTCTGTTCATGATGGATAATATCTACCTCACCATTGAGGATAAAAAACATTTCTTCTGCCGACTCCCCCTGTCGACAGATTGCCTCACCATCTTTAAATGTTTTCAGCTCTACTTCATGAATAAGATCTGCCATGAGTTCCGGCGGCAACTGGTTGAGGATTTTTATCTGGCCAAGCCTCTCAACCAGGATCCTGGAACGTTTATATTTGACTCGCTCCAGGTAATGCCTGGCACTGGACAAACGGCGCATAAAAGCACCGTAATTATTTAATATTGCATTCAGACCGGAAAAGGTGATGCCACCGAGAATGGCTGAGAAGATCACCACATAGATGACTGTATTGCCATGGCTTTCAACATGATGTGGGACATGACCAAACAGTTCAATGGTCAAGGCAAATAACAAGGCCCCGCCGCCAAACGCCATGCATATGGAATTTATTTTTTTACCTGGCCTGGTCCATAACCCCAACCAGGCACCAATGGGCAACGATATGGCACTAACAACGCCCCAGAAAAATGCTGTGGTTGTCACTGCAAGCCCTGCTTTCGATTTTGACTTATTCTCATCACCAACCTGATTCAAGCTAAATTATCATGAATATAACCGAATATTGCTGAATTTTATGTACTTTTCCACTATATCTAATATGTTCTACACGTAAACATGATATTTATCATGTCATATCAATGTCATAACATTGTAGCATTTCAAACATAGACCAAAACCATATAAATACTTAAAAAACATGCCAGATAGAAAAATAATCGGACAAATACCCCATCATCTGATTAATGATTTCTGGAGAGGACTGGCATCTATGCTGGTTGCACTACCCTCGGCTATTGCCTTTGGTGTGCTGGTGTATTCGGCGATTGACCCGGGACTCGCTGGAGAAGGTGCATTAGTAGGGATGATTGGCGCTGCGGCGTTGGGGATTACGGCGCCGTTAGTAGGCAGAACACCAGCGCTGATCACGGCCCCGTGCGCACCTGCCGCTGCTATTCTGTCAGGCCTCGCCATTACCCTGGTTCAAGGCGGGATTGATATGGCCAGAATTCCTGGTCTGTTGGCCTTAACAGCATTATTGTCTTCGGGACTACAGATAATTTATGGCCTGATCAAAGGTGGCAGATTAATCAAATATATACCCTACCCTGTGGTTAGTGGATATCTATCTGGTGTCGGACTAATTATTGCCATAGGCCAACTACCAAAATTACTGGGACTACCTGAAGACCAGGGATTAATGCAAGGGATTTTAGAGGTGACTGATTGGCAATGGCCTGGGATTGTCGTAGGTGTTGTGACGATAATCGTCATGGTCCTGGCACCACGGATTACCAAAATAATCCCTGCTGCCATCCTTGCACTAGCGGCTGGCATCATCTCATATTTTATCCTGGGAATCTTTAATCCTGTCATGATGACATTATCAGGAAACGATTTGATTATTGGTCCCATTCAATCCAGCGCCTCATTTACCGATACAGTCAGCGGCCGTTTCAGTTCTGTCCTCCAAATTAGCATGGAGGATCTGAAAATGGTCATCTATTCTGCTATGGCCCTGTCAGTCCTGTTATCAATTGATACCCTCAAGACCTGTGTCGTCCTGGATGCTCTCACCAAGAACCGTCATAACTCAAATCGTGAATTATTTGGCCAGGGTATAGCCAACCTGGCATCATTTGTATCAGGCGGCATGGCTGGCGCAGGTACCATGGGACCGACATTGGTCAATGTCACCAGTGGTGGACGCAAACCCGCCTCAGGGATTGCAGAAGGTATCATGGTCATTCTTGCCATCCTGGTCCTGTCTCCGTTAATTGTCTGGGTTCCCATTGCCGCCCTGGCAGGCATCCTGTTGGTAGTAGCATTTAACATGTTTGAATGGAGCGCATTCGGCTTATTAAAACATAAAGAAACCCGGTTTGATTTTGCAGTTATTGCCGCAGTCGTCATCGTTGCCGAGACCATGGGGTTGATACAGGCTTCCGCTACTGGCATTGGATTGGCCATTTTATTATTCATTCGAGACCAGATCCGTGGTTCCGTACTTCGCCGCAAATTCACCTTGTGTGAAATTTCATCGAAGACGCACAGGCTGGAATCAGAACGTGAAATACTCAAATCAAACGGTGAAGATGCTGCTGTTATTGACCTTCAGGGCAACCTGTTTTTTGGCACCACCGACCAGTTATTCACCGAACTTGACGAGGACCTTAAAACCCGTAAATGGCTATTATTTGACTTACGCAGGGTACAATCGCTCGATTATACTGCAGCACATTTATTCACCTTGATGGAAGAACGACTTGATGAACGCGGTGGTGATTTATTGTTTTGTGGTCTGCCATCGACTTTACACAGCCGTCAGGACCTCTATAAGTATATGAAACGTGTAGGGTTGATTAGCGACTCAGGGATTGGGATCCGTATTTTTGAAACCCGGGATTCAGCCATCGAATGGATGGAAAACCAGATCCTGGAAGAACATGGCTGGTTAAATACTTCCATTGACCCAGCGCTGAACCTCGCAGATATTGAATTGCTCAGGCAGTTGGACAACGAAACCATTGATAGCCTTAATAATTGTATAAATGAAATGACGGTCAAACCCGGAGAGAAAATCTTTAGCCAGGGTGATGAAGGTGATGAGATTTTTCTTTTACGGCGTGGCGTTGTTCGTATTTTACTACCACTTAGAGGCGGCAAATATCATCATCTCGCCACCTTTAGCAGAGGTGATTATTTTGGTGAGATGGCATTTCTGGATAAAGGCACCCGGTCAGCCGATGCCATCGCAAAAACTGAATGCGAACTTTATGTATTATCACGAAAAGAATTTAATCAATAGGTTTATCTGAATCCAGTAATGGGAGTTCAGATATTCGCACGCCTGGCACTGGCCGTTTCACTCAGGCTCAGACAGACAGATATTGAATTAAGAGGTAACGAAGACCGGTAATATCCCACTGGGACCTAGTAACGAATGAGCAATGCCTCATAACCAAATAAGGCACTTAAATGATGCAAAAAGACGTGTTGTCCATTTATTGTCCACATTGAGATAAGCTGCTGTTCCGCATCAGAATAAATTTCAATTAATTGCTTTACATTCATATCTTGTTTCACCAGCGGCGAGGCAACCTCGTCAATTAAACCCAGCCAGGTCATACTCACACCCATGATAAAAGCCGGCCATTGTCTCTGAATAGCATCCGGCCACGCCGGATCACTGGTATCACTAATGAGGGTCTGCGTCTCATCTTCAGAGGATGAACAGTAACTTGCTTCAATAACACCTTCATCAATTAGGTGTCGTGTTATTTCAGAATGAGCAACTTGAATTATAACTTTTTCCGCAATGTCTGAACCAGAATAAAATAGTAAGCTGAATTGATGCCCCCCCGGGTCGCGAGCTGCACGGCGATGAAACCGCCAACGATAAAGTGAGTCACCGTACTGATTCAGTACAGGCGCAAACACCTGGTGCGCTAGAAGCAGGTCAATCTCGAACCGGGCTTCACTATCCTTAGGCCAGTCAATCTTGAAATAACAACGACGCCAACCTGGATTCGACATTTCTAAATCTTCAGGGGCAAAAGTCAAGGTCTGTAATTGCTGCGGTGCTAACGTCTGGCATCCGGACATCAACAGGGCAATCATGATTGATAACATCAGCAATCGTAAATTTATTGATAATAGGCTCATTCCTATGGCTCTGAAGGTTCTGGCACTAAACATTGTCCCTCAGTATAACTTAATACTTCCGGGTCACGACAGGCACTACAGGCATTTGAATAGTCAACTTGTTCAGTATTATCACAGGGCGATGTCACACATCGGATCCCTGTGTCACGCACTGCGCAAACCGGCATATAGATCTCCGCGCATTCCTCCGGTCTCGGTGTTGTACATTCGATTGCAGATTGTCGCCGCTGGGCTGTTTCAGCCCTTTGCATTACATCACTGCCATCATTCATATTGGCAGTTTGGTTTATTGATATAGAAACGGGATCATCCAGTATTTGGCTATAGGACGTGGCTGGTCGCGGATTGGCAAAATCCATTTCCGGGGCAATAAACTGTTGCAGGGCCTCTCCACTTACTTCATCCACCGGTATTATCTCGTCCATGGTCATTCTTTCCGTGGCCATTAATTCTGACAGTTCAGCAGATTGTGCACGTTGAGATCTGGTATCCTGTAACGATGTACTATCCAGTATCATCTCTACCTCATTAACTGAAATCTCCTGTCCAATTGATTCATTGCGCTCGAAACTATCCGCCTTTTGCCGGACGGAATTACTGTTACTTTCCTCTATCACAGGTTCGTATAACACACGTTGTGACTCATTTGGCAGGTTAAATACTACAAGTACAGATAAGACAACCACTGCAGCAATGGAAACCGGCACATGCCATTTCGCTGAAAATATTGGCGTTACGCTTGCTGGTCCCGTACCTATTGCCTTGCGGGATGCTGCGAGTATCGCTTCATCAGCATGTACTGGCGGCATGCCCTTAGCATCCTGATGATAAGCGTTGGTCAGCCCATCCGATCCATCCAGGTAATTCTCAAGTTCAGTGTCGTGTTTGTCTTTGCCTGTCATGGGTTCATCACCTGCCTGAGTTTTTTGACCGCATAGCGTAATCGGCTTTTGACGGCTTCCCTGTTTACACCGGTAAGTTTAGCAATTTCATCGAGCCCCATCCCGGCCTCTTCTTTCAATAAGAATGCCTCTCGTTGCAGAGCCGGCAATGATTCCAACGCTACAGCAAGCTGGGATATAGTTTGTTGCAGACCCGCACGGACATCAGGTTGGTCAGTGTGGGCAGCACTTAACGAATCCACTTCACCGCTATCCACTTCAAGCGCCCGGTTTCCCTGCTGCCGATAATAATCGATGATACGATGCCGGGCGATAGTGTAAAGCCAGGTGGTAAACTTTGCCTTCACTTCATAGTGTTTATGGTTCTGTATCAACTTCATCCAGATTTCCTGAAATAACTCACTGGCCGTCTCTTCTACTCTACATTGCCTTAATACATATCGATATACCGGGCCTTTATGACGTGAGTAAAGAACTTCGAATGCGCCGGCATTACCCCGCTGATATGACAACATCAAGTCTTCATCTGTAGATTCCTGGTCCATGGACAAAGTGTATGGTGTCACTGCCTTTGTAGTCAAAGCCATGTTTTCACCGGATAACTCGTACATCAGATAACAAATCCGTATTGTCCAGTTATTAGTAGTATTTGTTGGTAATAAATGTGAAAAGTTGATAGAAAGTGTCCTCATGTATAACGTCAGTCATTATCCTAAGGCATCGCAATTCCATTTCGTTTTTCACTTTTGACCTCTAACTTTTAACTATTCAGCCACTAAACCAACCTGCTGTATTTGCCGAGACGGACCATTCAGTGATTCCGTCAACCTCACCAATGAGAGAAACTCACTTCTATAACCAAACGGGTCATCTCCCCGAGCATCCCGTGCCAGGTCTTGCACGTCCTCATAGTCAAACTCTCCAGTTTGTTCGCCACCACGAAGTAGCTGACTGAACGCAGCCACCGCAGCGGCAAATCTGAAGTCCGTTGTGGCGTCATCAATGGAATCGATCATCTCACTCCTGTTTATCTGCCATTCCAGCAGTTTACTGGTATTAGCAACGGGATCTTTGTACCTTAGCTTAAGATATGCCAGCTCAGATGAACTAGCAGATACTACGGTGTCATCCTGGTATCGCAAGGGGTCTACTTTTTGTCCCCCACTTCCCACCAGAGCAATCTCATAGATGGCAGTCACGCTATGTCCAGCACCGATTTCCCCAGCATCCACATTGTCATTATTGAAATCTTCCCGATTCAAGGAACGATTTTTCATAACCGATTAATCTATACTCCGCTACCAGGGCCGGATTAAATTCGATTTGAATCTTCACATCCCTGGCAATGGTCAACATGGTGGACCCCATTTCGTCTATCAACACTTTCCTGGCCTCGTTGAGTGAATCGATATAGGCATAGTTTCCATTACCAATGTCCGCCAGTTGTTCCATTAATCCGTCATTATAATTACCTGCACCAAACCCCAGGGTAGTGAGGGCTATACCAGTTTCACGTTTACGTTTAATGATATCTTTTAACTGCTCGAGGTTAACTGTTCCGACATTAAAATCTCCATCCGTGGCAAGTATTACCCGATTAATCCCATTTTTCTTAAACCCCTGCTCTGCCATGGCATAGGCCAGTTCGATACCGGCTGCGCCATTTGTAGAACCTCCGGCTGTGAGGCTGTCCAGGGCCGTCATAATCTTTACCGTTTCAAAACCAGAAGTGGGTTCAAGCACCACTCCCGATGCCCCGGCATAGACCACCAGGGAAACCGTATCCTGTTTCCGAAGTTGCCTGGTTAATAGTTTTAATGAGGTCTTTAATAACTCCAGCTTGTTGGCTACCTGCATGGACCCCGATACATCCACCAGGAATACCAGGTTGGCAGGGGGCAGGTCCTCTCGGTCCTGCTCGTATCCCTTGATACCGATATGCAATAATCGCATATCCGGGTTCCAGGGAGTGACTGAAATTTCCTTATGCACTGAAAATGGTGCGGAAGGCTCCGCCTGTTTCGGGTAATCGTAGGTAAAATAATTTATAAATTCCTCACTTCTTACCGCATCGTACCTGGGCAATTGCCCATTGTTTATCATCCTTCGCATCACAGAATAAGACCCGGTATCCACATCTATACTGAAAGTCGAGACCGGTTCTTCAACGACACGTTTGACAGGGTTATTATCAAAATGAAGATAATTTTCCCGGTCGAGTGATTCTAATGGCATACGTATAGCAGACATAGACTGGTCATACATTTCATATGCCGAGCGGTTTGGTATGGTTGGATATATGGCATCCACATCTTTACTGGCAATGGCAAATTCTTCCATTTGCCCATTTATAATTGCCCCCTGTTGATTCGCAACAGGACCTGAGCCGGTATTATCTGTTGATGCCTGAAAACGCTGGTCTGAGACTATGATTTCATTTGTCTGTAGCGTCGATTTCCTGATGTGCGTTTCCGATTGACCTGCCGTGATGGTTGCATGTGTGCCGTTTGTATTGTGAGTGAGTTCCCGTTGTGGGTCTGTCACCGAACAGCCGATGAGAAATATCAAGAAGCCGAATAGAATTAATATTTGGGTTTGCCTGCACATTGCATTCTCCTGTTTGCATTGGTTCAAGGATACGAATTAATCCTATAAACGGGAGAAATTAAAAAAGGGGTTAAGCTATAATGATAATTTAGCCGATCAGGCGTTTTTCACCGGTAAATGCATTGGTCAAAAATTCCATCAACGCCTTGATTCTGCCTGAGAATCTTAAGTCCGGATGAGTCAAAAGCCATAAATCTGAGCCATCACCTGGTGTAAATGCCATCAGCTTTGTTAATTTTTTGTCAACCTGATCTACTGGTAATACCACCAAACCCATTCCCGTTTCTGCCTGCTTTGCCATGGCATTGAGAGTACTGGCCCGCGATACAATCTGTTCATCGCGAACATTTTTATGGAACCAGTTAAACGCTGCTATATATAACAAACCAGGATCGGGTCCAATCCAGTCAAAGTTATTGATATCTTTTATGGTGCTTATCTTTCCTGCCCGTCGCAGGTATTTTGAATTGCCATAGATAAACCAGGACAGAGACAAGACCCTGCGCCCTACCAGGTAATCAGGTGGTTGCTTCGTCGCCCTGATGGCGATGTCCGCTTCACGGCGATTAAGATCCAGATCGGAATTGGAGACAATTACAGATACCCTAATCTGTGGATGAATTTTATGGAACTGTTCCAGGTACGCTGGCAGGTATTCATAGGCTATATTCTCCGGTGCAGTAACCCTGACCTCACCTTGTAGTGACGTGTCTTTACCCGCCAGTATCCGTTCAGCAGCATCGGCCTCCTGCTCAATACGCTGTGCGTGCACCAGCAGTTCTTCGCCGGCGGGGGTCAACTGGTAACCATCATGGAGGCGCTCAAATAACCGGCAATTAAGTTGTTCTTCCAGCAAATGTAAACGGCGATAAATGGTGCTGTGATTGGCATTACGCTGCACGGCAGCAGCGGACAGGTTTCCTGCCCGTGCAATGGCGAGAAAGTCGTTAATTAGGTCCAGATTCATATCTTTGCATTTATGCAATTTTAATTTGCATAATTTACTATTTATTTTGCTTTTTTGCAATTCTATACTTTCCCTGTCTGATGCCAATCTGGTATCACAACCTAAAAGGAGAGAAACATGAATGAACGAGAATTAAATCAATATGGTGTATTTATATTGCGGGTGTCGTTGGGCATCATACTCATTGCCCACAGTGTCTACCTGAAAATGATGGTCTTTACCCTGCCTGGGACCGCACAGTTTTTCACCAGTATCGGCCTTCCGGGTATCCTGGCTTATCTGGTGTTCGCCGTAGAAGCCATTGCCGGCATTGCTTTAATACTGGGGTTTAAGACACGCTGGTTTGCCGCTCTTACCGTACCGGTATTACTGGGTGCCACCTGGGCCCATTTTGGTGCCGGCTGGTTATTTACCAACCCTAATGGAGGCTGGGAGTATCCTGCATTTTTGAGTATGGCCGCGGCGGCATAGGCCCTGCTGGGAGACGGTGCATTTGCACTCAGACTGTCTTATCCCGTTAACAGACAGGCGATAGCCGCCTGATCAATAATAACAGCCGGGATGTGAATACATCCCGGCCTATGATTACTTTACCGTGGCTTTATCACCCCAAATCACTTCAAACCTCACATCCCTTCCACAGGAATAATACTAGAAATAATATTTGAGTGGGCTTCTTCCAGTTTTTCAAAATCAGATTCCACACACCAGGAACATCCACAGGCAAAATAGGCAGTATCTGCCATTAATTTGATGGGAAAGATATCCGCGACAATAAGCAAAGCGAGATAAAGGCAAATGTCATTGAAATCATGTACTAGGTTGTGAACGGGCATCTGTTACATCCTCTTATCCCATTTGTTCCCTTTTTTCTATTATTTTATGTATGGTTAGCACAATTAAGATAAGTCTCTATTGATTTATATCATTGGTACTACTGTATCTATTAGCTAGACTAGCGGTATAGATCTCTTTTTCTATTAACACGATTGGATAGATGAAACTAACTGAATTCCTAAATCTTCTTGGTTCACTTGGCCTGTTTCTATATGGCATGAAGGTCATGAGTGATGCTTTGATGCAGCTTGCCGGGGATAAATTACGAAAAATATTGACCCGGTTAATTTCAAACCGGTTCAAAGGAGTCCTTATGGGCCTGTTCATTACGGGAGTCATCCAGTCCTCCTCTGCTACCACCTTAATGGTTGTCAGTTTTGTAAATGCTCAACTCCTCAGCCTGACGGAAGCCATAAGCATAATCATGGGAGCCAATATTGGCACAACCTTTACTGCATGGCTGATTACCTTGTTGGGATTCAAGATCAAAATCAGTTCTATCGCGATCCCAATCGTATTCGTTGGCTTGATTTTTTATCTTAAGAAAAATAATAAATACAATAATCTTGGAAGCTTTATTATCGGCTTTGCATTACTTTTCATCGGACTGGAATTCATGAAAGATGCCATGACAGGCATAGAAAATAGTCCAGGTTTATATGAATTCTTTCAGCAAAATTCGAACCGTGGATTTGCAGGCATCCTGATATTCATTGTAATCGGTTCTATCCTGACACTTGTCTTGCAATCATCCAGTGCCACCATGGCCATCACGCTGGTAGCCGCAAGTCAGGGCGTCATCAACTTTGAGGCTGCCGCCGCCATGGTATTAGGAGAGAACATCGGCACCACCATTACTGCCAACCTGGCAGCCTTTGTGTCTAATACAGAAGCCAGGCGTGCTGCGCTTGCGCATTTCATATTTAACTCCATCGGGGTCATCTGGATACTTTTACTATTTACACCTTATCTGGCATTGGTTGATAATTTTGCCAATGCATTTATGTCTGCCTCACCATTAACAATTGCGACGGATATCCCCATTGGCTTATCTATATTTCACAGCTCGTTTAATATACTAAACACACTGATGCTTATCGGCTTCATTCACTTTATAGCCAGAATTGTCGTTTATTTCATCCCAGATAAACCAGTATCTGAACCAGTATTCTCCACGTCAAAGTTTTTAACGAAACAATCCTTAAGTTACCCGGAAACAGCAATTAAGGCATTGCTGGATGAGACCAGGCGGTTATATCAGGAGGCCGTCATTGAAGCGATTGCCCACAGCCTGGGAGTACATCGTAAAGATATCATCACTGATATCCCTGTCCGGCAAATAGTAGAACAGCGTGGTCATCCAGGAATAAAGCATAAAACCTTTATTAGAACCCGCATCCAGCCAATTTATACTGAAGTACTGGATTACGCCTCGGAGATTCAGGAAAAATTTTCTCTTACAAAAGAAGATAATGATAGAGTCACGCGGCTAAAAAAAGTCCATCGTGATGCATTGGATATCCTGGCCCATATCAAAACGCTGAAAAAGGAAATCTCAAAACACTCAAAAGATAATAATCCTGTATTGAATAATGAATACCTGGAATTGAAGTGTGCGGTTATTGAACTTCTCAGGTTGTTTTTAAAAGAAAATGATGCGCTGTTTATAGAAAATAGTGACACACTACTGAAAGGCGTGCAGAGCAAGGCGGAAACTGAAGATGCCAATCTGATTCTTGGCATTGACAGGTTGATTCGCGGTCATAAAATCACACCGGATGAGGGTGTCTCGCTGATTACCTGCAGTGCATCTGTACTGGAGATATACAGATTAATGATCAAAGCAGCGAAATACCTTGCCGTAATCGGTTCAGGATACGATCAACTGGAACAGACAGTCCTGAACGAGGAGCAGGACATCAACAAACATGTTGATGAGGCCGCATAATATGCAGCAAATGATTAATTTTATCTTGGTGGAAGATCCACCAGCTCTCTTGTTAAACGATCCAGTTCCTTTCTTGCCACCGGGTCATAGGCTTGGTCATGGGCCCGTCCTTCATTCAAACCTTCGAAATATAAACCGGATCTGCCTTCAAGCGATAGCGAGGCGGCAAGATTCATCACCGCATCTGCGCCTTCATCCACCGTAGTCCTCGCTGGACGGTCCATTTGCGACACCATGGTAGTATTCATCATGGAGGCCGGGTGCAAGGTATTGAATATGACACCTGTGCCTTCCAGTAATTCAGCAGTGTAAAATGTATGCAGGACCTGGGCCAGTTTGCTACGGTGATATGTGGCCCTGCCGCTGAAATAGTGTTCCAACATTATATCGCCAAAGTTCACCGGACTTTGGGCGCGTGATGCCACATTAATAATTCGCGACGGTGCACTGCCTTTTATCAACGGCAGCAGTAGATCTGTCAGTAAGTAATGAGACAGGTAATTCACCTGCAAGACCAATTCATATCCATCCTGACTGACCCGTCGTTCTCCTCCGGCAAAGCCTGAGCCCAGGCCAGCATTATTGATAAGGATATGAAGTTGTTCATTGTCACGTTTAATATCATCTGCCAGTTTTCTGATATTATCCAGCGCACCAAAATCTGCCTGGTAAAACCGGGCACTACCGGGACCATCATTAATAATCTTTTCAACCTCGGAACCACGCTCTGAATTTCGTCCATGTATAAGGACATGGGCACCCAGTTCACCAAGACGAATCGCCACCTCCCTGCCCAGGCCATCCGTCGATCCCGTTATCATTACCGTTTTACCTGCCATGGAAGGGTAAACAGAAGATTGCGCATATGTCTGTCCAAATAAGCCAAAAAGAATCAAAACTGAAAAGAACAGTAATTTAATCAATATTTTCATCTACCTATCCCTATTAATTTAAAAAATATTCAATATAGCCCTATATACTTACTATATTATGTTACGCATGTCACAGTATTTGTCGATTTTAATTATAGTATTACTGTAAGTTCATTAAGCCCTATATATTTATCTTTTACCCTTCGGGAGAACCAATGTTAAACAAAATTAGAACTATTTCTTTCATTTGCTGTGTCACATTTCTTTCTGGCTGTGCAACTACCGGTGGGGCTGAAAATCATGGGATTACCGGTGAGGTCCTCTGCATGATTACCGCGTCTGCTGCAGGTGCAGGAGCAGGTGCAGTGTATGATAATGAACCAGAGATCTTCATCCCCGGAGCCGTAATAGGTGGTATAATTGGTTACCTTGCCTGCCGTGAAGACGAACCAATGGCTGTGAGCCGACCGGCAGATTCAGATGGTGATGGTGGTACTGACAACAATGATCGATGTCCCGCTACCCCAAGGGGCACACGAGTCAATTAATCTGGTTGTGAACTTGACTCTGATGGCGATGGAGTTGTTGATGGTGCCGACCGTTGTCCAGGCACACCTAGAGGCGCTCCAGTTAACAGTTCCGGTTGTGAGCTGGACAGTGATAGTGACGGCGTTGTGAACAGGGTTGACCAATGTCCAAGTACCCCAAGAGGCCAGGCTGTAAACGAAGTCGGTTGTCACATCATATTTTGTATGCAGGGAGTTAATTTTGAATACGACAGTGCAAACCTGACCAGTGCCGCAGAAGCCAGACTTGATGAAGCAGTGAGAATGCTACGTGAGAACAGTAGTATCAGCGTCAATCTTGAAGGCCATACAGACAGCAACGGTAGCGACACATATAATTCACAGTTGTCACAGCGTCGTGCTCAATCTGTAGTTGATTATCTCATAGATAATGGAATTCGAAGTGGCAGGTTAACCGCCATAGGTAGAGGAGAAGCTTCACCCATAGCCACGAATGACACTTCAGCAGGGCGAGCACAAAACCGTCGAGTAGAATTTATCATTCGAAATTAAATAATTGGGAGACAGGGTTTACCTGTCTCTCAGAATTTTTTACTTTGGAAAACTCATTAAATATACTGAGTTTTCATAATACATCTTTCAAACTTTTACCCAGCATTTTTTCTTGTGTATAGTGGTTCGTAATGTAACGGAGCAACTATGCCTGTTTTGAAATATTCCTTATTAACTGCATTTATCCTGCTACAGGGTTGTGCCGGCATATATTTCAAGAAATCTGAGCCGCCTTCCGAAATAATCAAATTTGCCCTTCATGAATGGCCTTATGAGGAATACTGGACGGGTATTGTCTTCAATGGTAGCAAGATAGGTTTCAGTCATTTGCGCATGGCTAAAGATGAAAAGCGGCCCGGGACATTTTTAATTACCTCAGAGGCCTCCATGCACTTTCGCTTTTTGGCCATCGACAAAAAAGTTAAACTGTTTTCCCGTGACTGGGTCAATCCGGATCTGACCATCAATGGATTTGTCTATGACTATGATATGGACGGCAACCAGATGAAATTATATGGCGTAGTCAGAAATAATGTGCTGACCGTGGTGATAGATTCATCTGCCGGCCAGACAACCGAACAATATCCTCTGGCCAGGCCACTCTACCCCACCAGTGTCATCAATTTGTTTCCTGTATTTCAGGGCCTGGAAGTTGATGCGCAATATGCCTACGATGTCTATGATGGTGAATCTCAACGTATGACTACCCTGACCCAGCAGGTACAAAGCTATGAGGCCAGTCATCTTTTTGATGGAGAAGCATTTAAGATTAAAACCAGCATGCATAGTCAGGATGTCACTACCTGGATAAATACTGCAGCAGAACCGCTACTTGAAATGAGTATGAATGGAATATTTATTTCAGGACTGGAAAGTGAGGACATGGCCAGGCAATACCTCACCCAGGCGGCCCTCAACAAGGAAGAAACATTATTGAATTTCAGTCTCATTAATACCGATAAACCTCTTGACCTGCCCAGGCAGACCAACATGCTGGAACTGGAACTATCAGGCACTTCAGATATGCTAGGGTTTCCCAATGATATGCGCCAACAATGTTCCGGTAGCGGTGATATAACCACTTGTCGCGTTAGTGGCAGTACCTCACCGCTGGAGATAACAGACTTCACGCGGAATTATTTAAACAGCAGTATTGCAATTCCTACACGTCATCCGACCATTTCACGAATTTCAAATGTAATTACTAAAGATATCGAATCTGACTACGATAAGCTGAGAGCGATTATGGACTGGATTCAAAGGCATATTGACCCAGTTGCTACCGATGTCTTTACCGCACTGGACGTCCTTCAACAACGCAAGGCAGAGTGCCAGGGATTCAGTTTCCTGTTCGCCTCATTCGCCCGAACTGCGGGAATACCTACCCGCGTGGTCAACGGCATCGTCTATTCAGAACAACACAATGGTTTCCTGTATCATACCTGGGTAGAAAGCCAGGTGGATGGAAACTGGCAGTCAATTGATCCAATTTTTGGGCAACTTCATGCCGATGCCACACATATAAAATTTGTTGAAGGTGAAAATACCGCTGATTTAACCCCGTTACTATCGGTGATCGGTAAATTATCTGCCCGCATAGTGAGCGCACAAACCCAATAAAACCCGTTATATAGTAAGCGGGGAAACAGGTATAATAGAGCCATCTATTATGTCTCTTACATTATTAAGGAGCCAAAATGAAACTTTCTGAAATTTCAAAACAAAAATGGTTAATGTGGATTTCCCTTGGGACCCTGGGACTGGGGATTCTTACTGTACTGATTACAGTTATTGCGCCGCTGGGTTATCGCCTAAACCTTTGGGGCTACCGGACCAGTTTTACTATACTTCGAACCATGGTCCCGGTGTGGTTGTACATTGCGGGTATTGCCGCGGTGATTACCACCGTCATTGGCTTTCTGGCACATAGATGGCAGATGGAAAACATGACGCGACTGATGGAACTGGGTGCGGCCGGTATGCTTATCGCACTGACAACCTGGTATATGCCACAAACCTATCTGGAGCCGGATGGTGATCCCTATCCATCGATTCATGACATCTCCACCGATACCGTCAACCCACCAGAATTTGTCGCCGTGTTACCTCTCAGGGCAGATGCTGATAACGGAGTAGAATACGGTGTATCACGTGACATGAATCCACGCTTACTGGTGGAACTGACCAAGAAGGCCTACCCGGACCTTCTGGAACCGGTGGTACTGGATGTGTCCCCTGATACTGCCTTTGACCGCGCCATGGATGCCGTCAATGAACTGGGGTGGGAAGTAGTGGATGCCAACCGCGCCGCAGGACGTATCGAGGCAACCGAATCCACCTTCTGGTTTGGCTTCAAAGACGACATCGTCATCCGGCTCACCGCCACCAGTTCCGGCGTCAAGGTGGATGCCCGTTCTGTCTCCCGTGTGGGTAAAGGCGATGTAGGGATTAATGCCATACGATTGAGGCGTTTTTTTGAAATTCTTTGAAAGGGATTTTTAGTCGGAAAACGACCCAAAGATGACATTTTCATATATACGCTTCGAATATAATATTATTCTTCAAAAATATTTTTTGAATATTATGTAAAAGTATAGAAAAAATAATGCAATCAATTTTAGGGTGGGTACTTATAATTTTTCCAGGGATTCTTTATATCGGTCAAATCATTTCAAGCATAAATTTTTCTTTGGCGCAAAAATTGGGATTACAAGAGAATACCGATGAAACTGATCACTTGTTACAAAGAGCAGAAAGGTATACTGCTTATTGGGACCTCGTAACTTTATTGTGGTTACCATTCTCAGGCCTTCTTATGATATTTGATTACTCTATTTGGCCAATCGTAGGATTGTTCGGTGGCGCTATATATATAGATACAGCTGGAAGAGAGGCTATGAAAATTCTAAGTTTTAAACATGAAGGAATAAAGGTTGCCCCCCCCAAGACAGCATAAAATCTTTCTTTCAACTTATGCAATTATGGCTGTGGTCGGGATTATCATTGTGATTTTTTCAGCTAATGAAATATGGAAACTTATATAAAGAATAAGTATTAAGAAGATTTTTCCACTAAGTCTGCTTCTGGCATATTACTGCAGCTCCACCAGCTCCCTCTATAGAAAATCTCCAACTAGCTCCACCACACCCGGTTGAAAATAGCGGATATGATGGGTCTGGCCGTCTCCTGGATAGATAACGAGGTCACTGTTGGGTAGAGCACGGTGGGCCTGTATGGTTCTGTCTCTTGCTCGCTCCTCAGTGGCGATTAACAGTGATGAAGCATTGAGCGTAGGAAAAATCCTCGCCAGGTCGTCATCATAGTAAACGGACATTAACACCATGGCCTTGATCCGCTCCGGATCAACTGCTGCTGCCAGGGCGGCATTGCGTGTGCCCCTGGCACCACCCATAAGGCCGATGCGGTCAATATCTATCCCTTCCGGCAACCAGGAACTCGATTCCCGCAAGCACATCCAGAAAATAGGGACTTTCGGTGGGGTCTTCCGCCCAGAGTTTGGCGATCTCCGGGTCTTCCACGGTTTTACCCATCATGCTCTGGCCCCTGCCCCGTTGTTCCACACTCACCACTGCAATGCCACGCCGTGCCATTTCCTCTTCAAAGCGGTAATAGGAATAGCGGTTGGAACGCCCCCCGGGTGCTATCACCACACCGGGGATCTTGCGACTGTCTTTACCAAGATCATCCGGATAGCGAAAATTTCCATGAATGGTAAAGCCGTCCTCGGTGGTGAGGGTAATCTCGCGATTTCTCCCCAGCCCCTTCACATTGGTACTGAGCCAACGGATTAAATGGTCCATCCTCGACTCACCCTGAGCCGCCTCGTTATTAAGTAGTTCAAAAAACAGGATATTGTATCCACGCTCGGCAGCATAAGGCGTTACCAGATGGCTATTATGGTTTTTTGATGCCACATAAATATCCACCATCTCCTTGAGTATGGTTTTGTCTACAATGCTGGCACCGGTAAACACGGGCACATCGCTATTTGCCAGAAAATCTTTGGATTCCTGACTGATATCAGTCCCACCGAGAATAACAATGGCGCGGGTCGGCACATCTACTTGTTGCATGGCACGAACAGCATGATCAGCACTGTATTGTAATGCCACGATCCCAATTCGAAATCCATCCACCCCGGGTTAATCCCGTAAAAACTCCATCCCAGCCTTGATGTCCAGATAGGTATTTTCATCGGTACTGAAGGCAAAATCATGACGTTCATATTCAACAGGCTGGTCGTCTCCCATACTTAATCCACGACCATGGAGATCTATATTTAATGCCGCGATGCCGGCTGTGGGTAAGACCTGGGCCAGACCCGGATCCTCGCCAATACCCACAAACTCGTTCCGATCGTGTTCCTTTTCATGGAGCAAAATCATGGCGGGGTATTGAGTATTACGACCGGCACCAGGAGGTGATCGCAAAGTCCCACTAATGGTTCAGCCATCTTCGGTTTTATAGGTAATTTCTTTGGTTATATAATGGTCTGTGCTGAATACAGGCTGAATAGATAGACAGACACAACCAAGGACCATTAGTTTTACAAGTTGATTAGACATACCCCCCCTGGAACAGTTCATTACAACACAGCCATCATAACGCTACATGGTATAAATATCTTCTCCTATCCTGACTCATAAGACTACACTTTAAAATAGGCCTGAATCCTATCAAATGCCAGGTTAATCACGTCCTCTGAAACACAATAGGCCATTCTTACATGATGCTCACCCGAGGGACCGAAATCACTTCCTGGGGTTACGGCAACCCTGGCTTTATTAAGTAACTGGAGTGCAAACCCACGGGAATTTTCATGCTCTATCAAAATGCGGGGAAATATATAATATGCACCCTCCGGTTTAATATAGCTAAATACATGCGTCAGAGAGTCGAGCCTTTCACATATCAGTTTTTGCCGGCGGGTAATAATTGAATTAAAGACATGAAGATGATCAGACACACCTGTTAAAGCAATATGGGCTGCCACCTATGAAATTCGTGGTGCGCAGATAATATTTGAATCGTGTACTTTTAACACCTGGGCTTTTAATGATGCCGGCATGACCATATAACCTACTCGCCAGCCGCTCATGGCATATGCCTTGGAGAAGCTGTAACAATAGATGATGCTATCAAACATTTCTTTTAATGACGCCGGGTTAAAATATTTGTCATTATTTTCATGGATAAAATGATGGTACGGGTCATCAATAATCAGTAATAAACCATGTTGCCTGGCCATTTCAACTGTATTGACCAGGGTTTGCCGATCAAAAATCTTCCCGGTGGGATTGGAAGGAGAAACTATAACAATTGCCTTGGTTTTTGTATTAATTAAATCCGGCAACTTACTAGTATCAAGTTCCCAATCATTGTCCTCATCCAGTGGCCAGTAAACCGGCCTGCCGCCAGATAACTTGATTTGCTGTATGTGTGATGGAAAACAGGGGTCAGTCACGATAATTTCATCATCAGGATCAATGAGGGTGCGAAAAAGATTGGTCATTGCCTGCATATTTCCAGCAGTAATCAGTATGTTTTCATCCGGGCAAACTTCCACGCCGGTATCCTTCTGGTGTTTTGCAGCAACTACCTCGTGTAAGGCCTTGAGGCCGTCTGGCGATGAACATTTGCCAATATCTTCTTCTTCTCTTAAGGCCTTTTCTATACCACTGCATATATATTGGGGGGTGTTAAATGAAGGCAGCCCCCAACTAAGGGAAACGGCATCCTCGACCCTGACAGAGAGCATTGCCATTTCCTTGATAGCAGAGAGATGTAAATCAACTACCCTGTTAGATACTGGCAGGTTACGTTGACGGTCTTTTTTAACTGTCATTTTTGACAATATCCATATGATTTAATAACACAGTATGGCCATATTATCTGTTATATTAAGAATTATCACAGTGTAGATATTTCCATCGAATTTTGGTGTCTAAACCTCATTGACTCGTATAATTTAGTGGATTTTCCTTATTGTCTCAATGAATCTGGTTCACAAGAACATACCTGTATATCAGACTAGAGATATGAGACAACATGATCTCATTATCTCTTTTATAGTATAAAATGACTTTTAAATTAATTCTGTTATCAATAACTGCCATGCGCAATAAGTTTTCATCATCCTATATCAACCTAATCACATATTGTTGCAGTCTGGGGCTGGCACTTTATGTTCTGAATTTTGCCCTGACCTTTCACAATGTCTGGCCAACCCTGGGGATCACCACCCGGCATGATCTGTCAGTTGAGATTGCTGCCATTATTTTCCTGGTTTCAATCTATACCTGGAGAATGGGAAGACTCTCGTCCGGGAAAATCACGCTGCTCGCAGTCCTGTTAACACTCATGGCCCTGGCCAGATACCTGGAAGTTACCGCCCCTGCCCTGTTCGGCCGGCGTATCAACCTCTACTGGGATGCCCAGTATATTCCCCATGTCACCGAGATGATGGTAAAAGCGGCATCACCTTTTCAAATCATTGTCTTTTCAGCAGGGGGTATTATTTCACTATTTGTAATTTATATTTTATTAAGATTATCCCTGCTAAGAATAATCGATGCATTGGGGCATTCTGTCTTACGACGTGGGATAACCATATGTATGGGGCTACTCATAGTGGGTTATACCATGGGACATATTGATCAACCCATTCATACCTTAAAATATTATTCATTACCCTTGACCAAGACATACTGGGAACAAGCGGAATTTATTTCTTCCGTGCTGGCACAGGATGCCAATGAAGTCTTACCTGATACTGACCCACTGGGAAGCTTTGATCTGCCTTTGCTTAAAAATTCTGATGTGATCGTTCATTTTTTTGAATCCTATGGTGCCACTGCTTATGACAATCCATTTATTGCCAATAAAATTCAAAAAAGTAAGTCTAATTTTACATCTGCGATCAAATCCACTGGCAGGTACGTCGTCTCAGGTTTTATTTCACCACCCACTTTTGGTGGAAATTCATGGTTGTCGCACGCCAGTTTTATGACGGGACTCGATGTTCGACATTTATCCACCTATGACCTGATGGTAACCCAGGATCGCCCTACCCTGGCAGATCGGTTTAAGTCTATTGGCTACCGGTCTGTTGCCTTGATGCCAGGCATGAAGACTGAATGGCCGGAAGGAAGTTTTTATGGATTTGACAGGATATACGGTGAAAAAGAACTTGACTACCGGGGACCGGATTTTGGCTGGTGGCGAATACCTGATCAATATTCATTGGCAAAGATATCGAAACTCGAAATTGATAAAATCAACAGGCAACCACTGTTCCTGTTCTTCACCACCATCACACCGCATATGCCATTTCGGCCCACACCTCCGTATCAACCTGACTGGAGTCAGATAACCAGTGATGCCCCGTTTGAAAATAATATGGTAAAAACGTCCCTTAACATGGCACCTGACTGGACTAATCTACAACCTGCATACGCCGATACTCTGGCCTATACATTTGACTACCTGACCGGATATCTGCAATTGTATGCTAATAAAAATATCACCTGGATCATTCTAGGCGACCATCAACCCCCTTCCAGTGTAAGTGGAAAGGATGTCAGGTGGGATGTGCCGGTACATATCATCAGTGGCAACCAGACCATCATCAAGTCCTTAATTGGCAAGGGATTTATCGAAGGTCTGGAACCATCTGATGCCCCCATCGATACCATGCATCAACTACCTGTCACCTTGTTACAAATATTTTCAGGCTCATGATTAAAAATTACATAACTCAATCGGTCCTGATCATTGTATTTTTTGCATTTTTGACCATTAACCTATGGTCTGTTTATAACCGCCCTATTTTTGAACCGGTCTGGCCATCAGTAACGAGAGGAATGGCGTTTTCCCCCTACCATCTAGACCAGGATGGGGTGACAGGAATATATCCAGACCTGGAGCAGATTGAAGCAGACCTGGAATTTCTTTCAGACAAAACCAATGCGATCAGGATATATACAACCGAAGCGGTATTTTACGATATCCCTGAACTGGCAGAGAAATACGGCATTGAAGTGTCGGTAGGTGCGTGGATATCAGCACAGCATGAGCAAAATCTTCAAGAGATCCAACGGGCAATTTCTCTTTCTAAGCGCTCGAACGTGGATCAAATTATCATTGGTAATGAATCCCTGCTAAGAGATGAAATATCCGTTAAAGAATTAACCACTTACCTCGACCTTGCCAGGAACAGTTCTGACAAGCCGGTGAGTACAGCCGAGACATGGCATACCTGGATGCAATATCCAGAGCTTGCAGAACACGTGGACTTTATCGCGGTCCATATACTCCCTTACTGGGAGGGTATCGATATCGCCTCTGCTATCAGTTTTACTGCAGATCATATGGCCCAGTTATCAAATCGTTATCCGGAAAAACGCATTGTAATTGCTGAAACAGGTTGGCCCAGTGAAGGCCGTACCCGCAACCAGGCAAAGGCATCCATCGCCAACCAGGCCACATATCTTCGCAGATTTTTAAAATTGGCCGAGAAAGAAGGCTATGACTATTTTCTGATGGAGGCCTTTGATCAACCCTGGAAACAAGCCATAGAAGGAGCGGTTGGAGCCTATTGGGGAATTTTCGATGTGATGCGGCAACCAAAATTCCCATTCGATCAATCTATCGTCAGGGTACCAAACTGGAAACTACTGGCAGGTATATCCGTGATTGCAGGTATCTTTCTGGCAGGCCTGTTATCAGTGACCAGCCGCACAACTTACAGTACCGGGAGAATGGTATCGAGCGCCATAGTGTTTATCATGATGTCCCTCATCACCGTATTGTTAAATGATTATCTCGCCCCCTACATGTCTTTGACAGGCCGGTTGACTGGTGTATTTTTGCTCATGATGTTTATGGTCATGGTAATGCTGATTTTTTGTGAGACCCATGAATGGATAGAGTCGTTCTGGGGTAAAGCCAGGAGACGTCCTGCACCTGATAAACAAGACCACGGTAAATATTCACCCAGGGTCTCCATACACCTGCCAATATACAATGAGCCGCCCGCCATGGTCATTCAGACCCTCAATGCATTGACTAACCTGAATTACCCCGATTTTGAGGTCATCGTCATAGATAACAATACAGATGACGAGGCGATCTGGGGGCCGGTATCAGACCACTGTGAGAAATTGGGAGGACGGTTTCATTTTATCCACATCAATCCCCTTGATGGTTTTAAGGCAGGGGCACTGAATCTGGCACTTGAAAATACTGATAAAAATGCTGACATTATTGCAGTAATCGATAGTGATTATAATGTGAATCAGGATTGGTTAAACAAACTGGTGCCCGCGTTTATAAATCCCAAAATTGCCATCATTCAGGCCCCACAGGACTATCGCGATGGAAATCAAAATGCATTTAAGAGTATGTGTTATGCGGAATACAGGGCATTTTTTGAGATAGGAATGGTGACCCGCAACGATAGGAATGCGATCATTCAACATGGCACTATGACATTGGTCAGAAAGTCAGTGATAACCGAACTCGGTGGCTGGGCGCATTGGTGTATCACCGAGGATACCGAGCTGGGTTTACGTATATTTGAATCCGGCTATGAAGCTGAATATACCACTACCAGCTATGGACGTGGACTAACCCCGGATACGTTCTTGGATTATAAAAAACAGCGTTATCGCTGGTCGTATGGTGCCGTTCAGATCTTGAAGAAACATGTTAAACAACTGCTACCGGGCCATAGGAGTTTAAGCCTGGGACAACGATATCATTTTATCGCGGGTTGGTTTCCCTGGTTTGCCCAAAGTGTTAATCTAATCTTCAGTCTGTTCGCCATTTGCTGGTCGGTTGGTATGATGTATGCGCCAGATATATTCGAAGTCCCCCATGCCGCGTTTTCCATTTTTCCAATCGTGTTTTTTGGTTTCAATCTTGTAAAAATGCTCCATCTATATAAATACAAACTGAAAGCCACCATGATTCAAACCATTGGCGCCGCCTTTGCCAGTCTGTCGCTGTCATATACTATCGGCAAGGCCATGTTGTATGGCCTCGTCACCTCTGACCAACCCTTTTACCGGACACCAAAACTAGTCAAACCACATTTACTATCAGTTGCAATAAAATCGTCCTGGGAAGAACTATTACTATTTATATCCTTCATCATTGCAGTTATTACATTAGCCACAATGGTGCACATGGGCAGCCCAGATTATAATTTATGGCTATGTCTACTGGGAATACAGAGCATCCCTTATGGCGCAGCATTTTTCATGTCGTTGATAAGCGCCCTTGAGTTGCCCGCCGGAATCTTTCATCCTACAGATCACAGGAGTGCAAATTACAAGCCGGAAACCAATGAACAGTAGCAATAGACAGAAATAACTGGGCAATTAATCCAAACATATACACTGCCATAAAATTATCTACTGCCAGTTGTTCTATAGTGTCTTTCATGAATAATGATTATTGGAGATAATTTGCAAGAGTAATACTTGCCTTAATATATGCAGTTAATCTTGTAAATCCTATCAATTTAATTATTCTAATCATGTTAATACTGTCTAATTAAGGAATTTGAGAATGTCAGATAGCAAAGAAACAAAAGAAGAAAAAGACGGCAACATCATATTTTCCCTGCATGCCGGTTACATGACCGATGGTGACTATACCGACGCCTTTATGGCACGCCCTGCAGAAGGCAAAGATCTTCCAAGCATGATCTTATTGTCGGGTATGGGGGGTCTTACCATGACGCAGCGGGAGATCTCCAGACGCTATGCCCGCGCCGGATTTGTTTCCCTGTCACCGGATATCATGGGGGCTGACATGCCTCCGGGCCGTGCTGACCGGTTAAAGGCAAAAAATTCCCTGGATGTAAACGATGTCACCCGCAGGATCATCGGGGGCACGTCATTCCTGCGCAGTCTCCCCTGGGTAGGTGAGAATGGCAAGATCGGCATTATGGGATTTTGCCTGGGCGGCGGACTGGCTTTACTGGCAGCTGCACGCAGTGATGAGTTCTCAGCAGGTGTCATCTACCACCAAAGCCTGTTCCCTGATGAACGGGAACTGGAAACCATAAACTGCAAACTACAGTGTCATTATGGCACTGAGGACCATTCCACACCCAAAGATGAAGTAGATGCCTTTACCCATGCGCTGGACAGGATGGGTAAGGAATATGAATGTCTGTGGTATGAAGGCATGGGCCATAGCTTTGCCCAGGTGGCACCGGATGCCGACCTGCCGCCTGAACGCAAGGCCGCGTCAGATCTGTCCTATGAAAGAAGTTTTGAGTTTCTCAGAAAAGAGCTGGCTTGAGTTTAAAAAACATAATCCCTAGCTACAACGCCCGACTCCTCAAGAGGCGTGGCGCCGAGATCCATGAGTAACTTGAAGGTACTGGGGCTGGAACGCCTGGGTCGGGTATCAAAGTAATTGCCCATACCCTCAACGATGATATGTCTTGAGATGCTCACCGGGGTCTGGCCAAAGTTGTCACTGGCTTCAATATCAGCACCATTTTTTACCAGGTACTCGATAACATTGTCGGCGTTAATAAAACAGGCCCCGTGTAATGCCGACATACCATAATCATTCACCGCATTGATATCTGCACCCAATTCCAGGGCGACCTTCACCGTTTCCAATGCCTGGTCCGTTTCTTGTTTAGACAAGGATATCCAGTTATCAGTTACCCTGTCTATTCCTGCTGCAGACATAAGTGGTGTGGTCCCGGCAATGTAGTTCACACGCCTGCCACTACCGCCGAGGTAATAAACTGATTCCTTGCTCGGACGGTTTATGTCCCCACCACGCTCCACCAATAGACGAAGTGTGTCCGGGTTGCGGTTCTTGGCTGCCATATAAACCGGTGTCAAACCGGCTGGCAAGGTGTCCCCTCTTAATCCGGTCTCGATTATACGGGTCGGCCATTTTAGAAAAGGTAAATCCGGTACTGGATGGTATTCTTCATTGGATTTAGCGTTCATGATTTCGGCATTGGGATCCGCGCCGCGATCCAGCAGGGCCTTAACAGATTCAAGCATATCGCGGTGGATAGCAGCGTAATGTAACGGGGTATAACCCCTGAAGTCCCTTTCATGGGGATTGGCTCCCTGCTCCAGCAAATATCGAGCCAGGGCATCATGCCCAGCTGCCGTTGCCAGTAATAATGGTGACATTTCATCATTGGAGATGGCGTTCACTTCTGCATCCATGGATACCAGCTTTTGGGTGGATCTCAGGCTACCGTTCAAACTGGCAAAATGTAATGCTGTGAACCCGGCGCGGGTCTTATCGTGGATACTGGCACCCTTATCTATCAATGCTGCGGCAACATCATCATGGCCTTCCGCAACGGCCCACATCAGTGCCGTTTGTCCTGCCTGTGATTCTTTTGCATGTACATTGGCATTGGCATCAAGCAATGCATTTACAATGTCAATATTACCAATTTCAGCTGCGGTCATGAGTGGAGTTTCCCCACTTTCAATCTCGATATTAGGATCTGCACCGGCAGAAACCAACGTTTTTACAAGTTCGGCATTACCATTTTTAACCGCTACCCATAAGGCCGTAGCACCCGTCTCATCCTGAAGGTTAACATTTATACCTTTATTGATTAATAATTCAGTGGCCTGGTCATTATCCCGGTGCACCGCCCAATGTAATGCAGTCGTACCATCTGCAGATTGCATATTAACATCGATATCGGAATTGATCAGTTGACTGATTTTCTCGGACTCGTCCTGCTTTATGGCATTGATCAATTTCAAACCATCTGCATTTGCCGTAAAGACAACCAAGAACAGAAAAAAACCTGTAAGCTTAAATTTCATTATTCACTCCCAATCAAACGACAAAATGGTTCATTACGTTATACGGTAATTTCCAGGCGACCGTTTCCATCACCAAATTTATCGCTGGGCATGTTCAGCATGTCCAGCATCCGTAAATACAAATTTGCCAACGGTGTCTTCTTTGGAAACTGAATATGTTTATTACCCGGTATGCGGTTGTCCCGGCTGACCAGAACGATGGGAAGATCCAGCGGCTCATGCATATTGGCATCCCCCAGACCACCGCCATAGGTCAGTAAACTATGGTCCAGCAGGCTACCATCGCCATCAGGGGTCTCTTCCAGGCGTTGCAGGAAATAGGCAAACAGGCTGGTGTGATACACATTGATCATGCCTGCCTTTTCAATTTTTTCCTCGTCCCCCTGGTGATGAGTCAACGGATGATAGGGATCTGGTACGCCAATTTCTGGATACGCCATGGTGCTCATTTCCCTGCCCATCATATAAGTCCCCACCCGGGTGAGGTCGGTCTGGTAGGCCAGTACCATCAGGTCAAACATCAATTTGGCATGGTCATCAAACTGCTTGGGGATACCGGCGGGTTTATCGATATCCGGCAACTCACGCATGGACTGGGCCTCTGCCATCTGAATTCGGCGCTCCACGTCCCTTGTGGCATCCAGATATTGTTCCAGTTTTTGCCTGTCACCCGCTCCCAGCTCCTTCATCATACTGTTTGCCGAAGCGCCAACAAAATCCAGTAAACTCTTGCGCTCATTCAAACGTGCCAACCGGTCCGCCTGACTGGTACTGTCACTGTCACCAAATAGTCTCTCGAAGACTGCACGGGGCTGGTTTTGAATGGGCATGGGTGTGATCTCGTCCCGCCAGCTAATGGTACTGTTATAGGAGCAGCTATCACCATCACATGAACCCACTACGGCATCGGATTCCAGTCCCAGCTCCAGTGAAGCAAGCTGGGTTTCCTTACCAAAAGATTGCGCCAGGATCTGATCCACAGAAATTCCGACCTTTCTGTTATCAATTCCATCGGCGGTGCGAACATAGGGATGGACACAGGTCAGGTAGGCCGCTGATGCCCTGGGATGTTCACCGCCGGCTTCACCTTTCACTCCCTTGGCCTGCCAATTATCCAGTCCACTGATTACCGTCATCGACTCCTTGAATTGTTCCAGAGGCTTGAGAATTTGGGTCATTTCAATACCTTTTCCCTGGGTCCTGGGTTTCCATTTTTTCGGGATGGCACCATTGGGAAAATAAACAAACCCTACCCGTGTAGGCGTCATACCTGGTTTGGCCTCTGCAAACGCCGGGACCATGGCATCCAGCATGGGGAGTGCCATAGACGCACCCATTCCCCTCAGTACTGCCCGTCTTGAGATATGTTTTTTAAATATCATCATCTTCGGATGACCTCCTCATTTGAAAGGGTTGACTCTGGACGACCTGCATGACCACAGATGACCAACTAAAATCCTGCTTTGCCGATTCTCTGATTATTTTTCTGACTGCACGCATATCATAGTATTCCAGGCCCCGGCCCAGTGCATACGTCAACATACGTTCAACAAATGTACCAATAAACTGTTCACGCCCTTCCCACAATGCCTCACGTAATTCCGCCGCGCCATTAAATTCCTTGCCATTAGGTAGTACGCCGGAGGCATCAATAGGTGAATTATCACTATTTTTATCCCGATAAGCCCCAATACCATTAAAATTCTCTAATGCCAGTCCCAGCGGATCCATCAGCGAATGACAACTGGCACAAACGGGGTTGGTACGATGTTGCTCCATACGTTCACGCATGGACATTTTCATGGACACCGGGTCTTCTTTTAATGAAGGGATATCTGGCGGCGGCGGCGGCGGTGGTGTCCCGAGGATGTTACTCAATACCCATTTACCCCTTAGCGTGGGTGAGGTCCGGGTGGCATACGAGGTTACCGTTAACACTGCACCTTTACCTAACAGGCCCCAGCGTGTCTCATCAGGCAAATCCACTTTTCTGAAGTGGGCCCCATGAACTCCAGATATACCATAATGGTTGGCCAGCTCTTCATTGAGGAAACTGTAGTTTGAACTTAAAAAGTCAAGGATACTTCTATCTTCTTCAATGACGTGCTCAAATAATAATTCAATTTCTTTCTTAAACGCGTTCTTCAGGTTTGCATTAAATTCCGGAAAAAATGCCGAATCAGGTGGCGAAAGCAGATCGAGGTTTCGAACATGTAGCCATTGTGAGGCATAGTTCTGTGTCAGGGACCTGGATTTCGGGTCTTCAAGCATGCGCTGAATTTGTTGTTTGAGAACGTTCTGGTCGCGCAATTGCCCATCAATGGCAATGTCCAGTAATTCCTTGTCAGGGATACTGCTCCACAGGAAAAAAGATAGTCGTGAGGCAAATTCAAGGTCACTGATGGTATAAGCAATCCCAGATTCCACACCGTCAGGGTCTTTTTCCACCCGGAATAGAAAATCCGGGCTGATTAATATTCCCTGTATGGCAAGGGTAATGGCCGATTCAAAGTCTCCCTGTTCCCGGCCTGCCTGATAGAGTTCAAACAAGCGATCTACATCTATATCATTTAATGGTCGGCGGTATGCCAGTGTTGCCAGTTCGGAAATGATTTGGTTTGCACACTTTGACTCCTCACGGGTTTGGCCTGGCTGGCAAGTAAAGATCTTCTGCCTGCTTGGAGTATCCCCCACACCAGAAATATCATATGGGCCGTCCACTTCTACCAGTTCAACCGATGCACCACCATATTCACCATCCAACCGGTACTTCCTGATGACTTCAGCCTTGGTGGTATCTCTTAAAAAACTGACTCCAATATGGCGCATCCCGGCATTGACCGGGACCCTGGCCTCCAGGACAACCGCATCCTGCGCATCGCCTCCTACCTTAAAGCGGTCCACCAATGCATTGTCCAGCCTGACCTCCAGTTGTTGTGGTTTGGAAAAACCATCAACCAAACCTGCGTAGATACCCACCGGGATGCTGTGTAAGCGTACGCGAATAATATATTCTCCATCCACGGGAAAATAATGCTGAAATGCATTCCCCCCCCGGGAGGCAAATGGCAGGCTGTCATTCACCCGGTCTTCCTGATCGAGGTTACCAGCAAGTAAATAGGTCTTTACCTGGGCTGGCTGGTTCAGATTGCCCACTGCGAGGCGGCTGATAATCTTTGCCGCACTGATATAGCGCTCCATCAAGAGCGGCGACAGGGTCAGGACATTAGCGATATTATCAAAGCCGTGACCAGATGCGGGGTCATTGGGTAATAGTTCTTCCACATTGATTTCAAGGTCAAGAATATCCCTGACTGCGTTTGCGTACTCCGCCCGGTTCAAACGGTGCGGTACAGAACGGCCAGGGTTAGGGTTAGCCACTGCATAGCGGTCCAGGTCTGTCTCAAGGTTATTAATTAGAAACTGGTATTCGTGTTCTTCAGGTCTTGGCATGCCGATAGGTGGCATGGACCTGGCTTTTAATCTTCTTACCACTTTTTCCCAGGTGGCAGGAGAATCAGCAAGCTCGCCTGTAATCGCCTGATCTAACAGTAAATTTGCGGTCTTGAGGTTTTCATTGTGACAGGTCACACAATAGCTCTGGACCAATTTTCCCATACGGGAATCAACCTGTGACCATACCGGCAACGGTAAACTAATGAGTAAGGTAATTATGATTTGATATTTATATATTCTATGCATAGTGAAATTATGTACTTTTTTGTTTTAATGTTCCAGCAATGTTGATTTATTCGAAAAAGTTATTAATTTTTACCTTGTCTACCGGCTATAAAAGGCCATTCCATCCGGTCCTCGACCTATTTTTACCTCACCGGAAACCTGAAGATTCACCAGGTCAATAACCGAAACACTACCTGAACGGGAGTTGCCGATAAATGCCCGCCGGCTGTCGGGGGTGATTTCAATCCCCACGGGAAACTCCCCAACATTGAGCCTGGCCAGCTGCTGCCTGTTGTTGACGTCAATAATTGTCACCTGCCCTGCCCGGGCACTGCTGATTACAGCCAGCCTGCCATCAGGAGATATCTCCACACGAATGGGGAAGCCTTCAACATCAAAAGTCTCAATAACCTCCAATGTATTCGTACCGATAATGGAGACAGAATCTGCCGCACGGTTAGTCACCCACAGCTCGGAATCGTCCGGTGTCAGTGCGATCCCCTCGGTACCGTTGCCAGTGGCGATATGTTTTATTATTTCATTGCTGGTGAGGTCGATAACGGTGACATTACCGCTGCCCAGGTTTGAGGTATATAACTGTTCACCATCTGCCGAAGCCACAACTATATGGGTAAACCGCTGGCCTGTCTCAATGGTCTTTAAAGGCTCCCCGTTTCTCGGGTCCATTTGTAATACTGCCAGGTTTGCTTCTATGGTGAGATACAACCACTTTCCGTCATGACTGGGTACAATGCCATGGGGCCGGTCCATACGCCTGAGTCTGGAGCGGTATATTTCGCGTCGCGTACCAATATCAATAATGGAAACAGACGGATCACCTTCATAGTTGGTGACGTAGGCCTTGTTAAGGTCAGGGACAATGGCAATTTCATGTGGCCCCCGCCCGACCTCTACCTTTGATTCCACCGCCAGGGTGTCGGCATTGACAAAAAATACAACGTCTTCAACCTTATCAGCCACCAATAAATAATTAGATGTGGCTGTTTTGTCCTGGGCATGTATCCCGATTATACCCAGTGTAAATATGATTGAGACTAATAATATCCTGAGAATTATTGCGCCCCTTCGTTTTGATAATCTGTCTCACCGGATTCCAGTCTTGTTCTGCCACCGGCACCCCCTTCATTACCAAACAGGTCCGGGTGGTAATGTGGATTAAAGCGGAGCTCTTCCACGGGTTCCAACCTGACGATGGGCGTTAACCGGCCACGGGTGGGGTGATCATCAAATAACACATAAATATATCCGTCCGGTCCCTGGCGGACGTCTCTGATCCTGCCATAACCCTGTAGCAGAGGTGGCTCTTCGGCATCTGGTATTTCATAATTGCCATCAGGCCGCTTCCCCGGTATTAAACGGTGAAGTTCATGACCACGCAGGCTACCCACAAAGATACTACCCTGCCAGGCGGGGAATTTGTCACCGTTATAAATCATCAACCCGGAAGGAGCGATGGATGGGGCAAAGTAATCAACGGGTTCTTCCATGCCTTCTTTCATCCGGGTGGCATGGATCTTTCCACCACCCGTGTTGATGCCGTAACCAATCACCGGCCAGCCATAGTTCCGTCCCGGCAGGATATGATTCACCTCGTCGCCCCCCTGGGGCCCATGCTCAATGGCCCATAGCTCACCATTCTCAGGATTAAATGTCATACCCTGAACATTACGGTGGCCATAACTCCAGATCTCGGGTCTTGCCCCCGGTGTGTTTACAAAAGGATTATCATCCGGCACGCGACCATCTTCGTGTAAACGTACAATGGTTCCTGCATGGTTACTCAGATCCTGCGCGGGGTTTTCCTCACGGGGGACAGCGGCGGGATTCACCAGGCTCATGTCCCCGAATGAAATATAGACATAACCTTTGCCATCAAAGGCGAGCCGGGAACCGAAATGACCGGAGCGTTCGCTCCAGATATTGGCAACAAAGATATCTTCCACATCTACCAGGCGCCGGCCGGTAAACCTGCCGCGGGCAGCGGCCATGGTGCCCGATTCACCGTCATCACTGCGCTTGGTATAGGTAAAATATACCAACTGGTTATTTTCAAAATCCGGGTGTAATGCTACGTCCAGAAACCCGGCCCTGCCCACGTACCACACCGGGGGGATTCCGCCAATGGGTTCAGGGTCCAACACACCATTTCTAACGATACGGAGTGCACCGGCACGTTCCGAGACAAACATATCACCATTAGGCAGGAAGGCGATAGACCAGGGATGCTTGAATCCATCCACTACCTTAACGAGTTTAAAGATATAGCGTTCCGACTGCATGACCGATTCAAAGCGTGAGTCAGCGACTATCCCCTGCCCCTGTATTGTCCCGATATAAAACAGGCAAAGGCCGGCGGCAATAATGGATTTAATATGTTGAAAGCGAGTTTTCATATTCAATCTTCAGCAGTTATCTTGTTGTTATTGAAGGTGACCAGTCCGCATCCTGATAGATGATCTCATCTCCCACCACCGTGAGGATCACCTTGTTGTCCGCGATACGATCTCTTGGTACATCGAAGTAGTTTTCATCTATAACCACAAAATCTGCCATCTTCCCAGGTTCCAGTGAACCCACAATGGACTCTGCCAGCAACCATTCTGCAGCACGGCTGGTAAACAGGCGCATGGCCGTTGCCCGGCTCACGGCCTCTTCCGGCATTACAATACCGCCAGATCCCGGAAGTTGCTCATCGGTGGCAATCTTACGATTGATAAACAAATCAAAATCATGGAAGTAATCCGATGGCGTGGGCACCGGGTGGTCGGCCTCACCCACTACCTTCACACCGGCCTCCAGTAATGTCTTGGTGGGTGCGAGGAACTGCAGTCCTTCAGGACCATAACGCTTTACCTGGTTAACCGAAACCCGTATGTCCTCAGGTTTTAATGGTACATACAGGTTGTAGTCCACCATCAACTCCATAACGTCCGGCACCTTGCCCACCGAGCCACCATGGGCAAAGCCAATTCGAAGCGCACGTATTTCATCCATGGACATTCGTGCCGCCACCCTGGCCTGTTCAATCCATTCCACGTGTTTGCGGAAGGCATCGCTCCCAAATGAATGCACACTGAAGACCCGCCAACCGGACTCAACGGCCGGGATCAGGGTATCCTGCAGACGATAGGCCTCGTTGTCCCAGCAAAATTCACGCGACTTTAGTTGTTCCGGTCCTGGCAGGTCATCACCAAAACAGGCCACCTCACGGTTGTCTCCTGCGCCACCGTCTGTGATCCCCATGGGCCAGAACCAGGGATTCACCTCTGGTGAACCGTGATGGGCACCCAGATTCCTGACTAACAAATTTTGAGTCGGATACAACACGGGGCTGCGTAACATCTCATAGCCATATCCAAACCTCACCGGCAGCCGCTTTTCTTTTCTTAGCAGGTCATAAAATGCCGTCAAGGTCCTGCCATCCTCGATACTGGAGGCGATCATGGTAGTACCGCCGATGGCATAGGTCTCCATGGCCTTTTTAATTAAAGAGTTAAACAGTTCACGTGGCTCCCTGGGTGGGAATACCGTCTTTTCCCATGCACCGGAGTCCTGGAAGATGCCGCCAACGAATCCCCGCTCACCGGAATTTTCTGCCAGTGACATCACATCATTGGCGGCCTGGATATAACCCGGCCACACTTCCAGGGTGGCCTCAAGGGCCAGTTTATTCAGAAGAATCATGCGGTGGCTGCAATGCTGTAAGTGATGGGGATATCGCTCCACCCAGGCACAGCCTTCCGCCAGGTGAAACTGGTAATCTTCCTCGGCCTCGTGATAGGCATTTTCACTGAAGAGGTCCAGAAATGGATTCTCACCGCGGGCAATTTGTTCCCCCAGTGGCGTTTTGCGAGCGGCATTCCCCGAGATGGAGATGGCCTGCACCTGGCTCTTGCCTTCGGAGTCTATGGTCACCCTCACGGCCACACCCGGCTGTTGCACAGCACTGGGACCAGCTCCTATCCCCAGGGTCGCAGGATTGTCTGGAATCACCCGGGAAAAATCATCCATGGTAATAAAGTTATCGTAAATACCCTTGGTCAATGCGCCAATATCGGGGTAATCGGTATCCTCACTTGGCACCAGCAGGATATGTACCCACTCACCATCGGTTGGGCTGGTGTTATCTACCACGTCACTGATGGTTGCCAGTGTCGCTTCGGCGGTGGGTTGCAGTAACACTGCGGTATGTATCCCTGGTGCCCACTGGTAGACCGCCCTTTCATCGTCATCACCGGACCGTGCGATAGTGCTTTCCGGATGAACATGGGTATCAATAAAACCCGGGACAATAGTCTTGCCCTGCACGTCCATGATCCGGGTACCGGGTCCGGCCAGTGCCAACATTTCATCATTACTACCCAGGGCAAAAACCTTGCCGTCTCGAATGGCCATGGCCTGGGTGATGGTGCCGGGATTGGATGAAAGGATATCGTGGTTGTCCATGGAAACGATATTACCGTTGACCACTACCGTATCGACATATTCGACTAACCGGGCTGGCGCATTGACCATGGTCTCCTGCGAGATCACGGTTGAAGAAACAAAGAAAATAATAATGGATAAAATGAATTTAAATACGTACATGACTCCCCCTGAGTTTAACGTTCTTATTGTTAATAATACCCAGATTCCTCCATGACTTCACGGCTATTTCCTTATGAGGAAATATTCAGTAAATATTAGATTTTAGAAAGATGTTATGACCACAGAGAACACAGGATTAACAGAGATGATGAGAGTATTAGCGAATTATTTTTTCCCTGTAGCTATTATCATTACCCACATAACTTGATACTCTAGTTCCACTGAATTCCGGGAGAAAGGCATGATAAAACACATCACTATGTGGATTATTATAACGTTGATGGCATTGTTTTCATTTACAGTAAATGCACAGGAGCCGTTGGCCTGGCAAACCGGCCCTGAATTCAATACCTTTTCCATCGTCGCCATCGATCCCAATACCGGTGAAAGCGGTGTGGTGGTCACCTCCCGTGTCCCTTGTGTGGGTAATGCCGTGACCTGGGTTCGTCCCGGTGTAGGTGCCGTAGCGACCCAGGGTCGTACCCGGCTGGAATACGGCGATGACCTTCTGGATTTACTGGAACAGGGAGTCGACCCGCAAACAGCCATGGACCAGGTAGTTGAATCAGACAATGACAGCCAACATCGGCAGGTGGGCGTAATCGATATGAATGGAGATAGTGCACAATGGACCGGCCAGCAACAATACCGCGCCGTTGAGAGAGGTGACTATGTCGCCATGCGCAGCGGGAAAAATTACGCCGTGCAAGGTAATGCCCTGTTTTCCACAGACGTAGTTGATACCGTCGCTGACACATTTGAAAACAGCGAAGGACAAAATCGCCACCTGGCCGACCGCATGATAGAGGCCATCTACGTCGGACAAGTCATTGGCGGTGACTTTAGACATGGAACCAAACAGTCTGCTGCTGTTCTGGTGGCCGATCCCAGGGATGGCATGAGTTTTCGTCCTGACCAGGTCACAGTAGATATTAGTGTCTGTGAACATCCCCAACCCGTGGCGGAAGTAAGACGGATTTATAACACCGTCTCTCAAACGTTGGGTTTCAGAGAGCTACGTCAATACAAAGGTAATGACATCCTGCAGTTGAAAGTGATATTACATGCCCTGGGTTACTTTCGGCCAGAAGATGGCGTATCACTGACAGATCCTGCCATGCTGGCCTATGATGAAGAGGCCATTGACGCAGTAAACCGCTTTCGATTGGATCAGAAACTCAGCATTGCACAACCAGGATTTGTAGATGCCAGGGCCATAGACCTGTTATGGAAGGAACTGGAAGTAAATGGTCTAGCTGAACAGGTCAGAGAAGACCTCAAAGATATAGTCAGGGTAAGAAGGTAAAATTAACCATAATGTCGTGATGCTGGCGCATGCCAGCATCCAGTTAATTAAATGAGCGCCTTCGGTGCACTATACTTTACTGGATTCCCGCCTTCGCGGGAATGACGAGTCTAATGACTCACCACCCTTTACTCCTTACCCCTCACACTTCGCTATCTTGTTAATAACCTTTCAAAAAATCCGCCAGTTGTGGTGGCGTCCAGCCTTCCGGTTTTAATACCTTGCCATCATCACGTTTAATCACCTTGCCAGTATCTGGATCGATCTTGGCCAGGTTGGTCCGCAGGACTTCCTTCCAGGCCCCTTCTGCATCCGCCCCCATGGAATGCAGGGCGCCGATGGTCACCACCAGTATGTCAATCAAGGCGTCTAGTTGTTCCACCCGGTCATTGTTTTCAATGGCCTCGTGAAGCTCCTCCACCTCTTCGGCAATTAACTTGCGGTACATGGTGTATTGTTCTTCATTAATCGAATTGCCGGCGGTCTGGTCACAGGCCTGCATAAATTTTGCCTGGTCGGAAAACGGGTTAGTCATCACTCCTCCATTGGTACTTTTAGATAGAAAAGGTTAAATTATCATAAATATGTCCTGCGGGGGAAAGACATGAAAACCAATATATTATTCATGCTATTGATGTTGATTAGCCTCAATACAATCGGACAGTCCAGCCAGGTACACAGTTTTTACAGTGGTTTTGCCTTGCTCCGGGACTGCGGCAACTATGTAAAGGCAAGAGAGGGTCAGGCCTCGGACGCTGAAATAGATGCTGCCACCATCTGCGCGGGCTATGTCATGGGGGTAGCAGATGCACATGATGAGTTTTTGACCAAAAGCCGATCACCTATCTGGTGTCCTCCCGTGGACGTTACCGTGGGACAGATAATCAATCCCATTCATCGATATATCATAGCTAACCCGGAGCAGGTACACCTGTCCGCGTCAAACATCATTCATCTGGCCTTACAGGAGACTTATCCCTGTAATTAACTGGAGAATATTATGAACAAATCATTTGACCCGACCAACCGACGCGCCTTCCTACGTTACCTGGCCACAAGTCCTGCCATACTGGGAGCCAGTCGTCTCTGGGGACAACCAGCCATTGATATCTTCGATCCCTATGCGCCCCAATTGATCACCAGGGCCCAGGATGCCATTAACGTTTTTGATCTTCATGAGGCTGCAAAACAGAAATACCTGCCAGGGCACTACACTTACATGTCCATGGGTACCGATGGCGGTGGGACTCTACGCGCTAACCGTGAAGGCTTCAAGAAATACCAGTTACGACCGCGACGCCTTATCAATAGCCGGACGCTGGATACCTCTATCGAATTATTTGGTCAACGCTACCCTACCCCGATCATGATCGCCCCCTGCGGCCATCAGAAGGCCTTCCATTCCGAAGGGGAAATTCCGGTAGCTCGTGCCGCCAGGACCCGTGATACCGAGATGGTCCTTTCCTCAGTGACCTCACTGGCAGTAGAAGACGTCATTGACGCCCGGGGCAAACCCGTCTGGTATCAATTGTATGTGGATGAAAAATGGGAGACCACGCGGGGGATAGTCAAACGGGTTGAAGCTGCTGGCTGCCCGGTGATGGCCATTACCGTTGACCTGCCTATCAGTAACCGTGAGGCAGACATGCGCCACCGACGTGCCGATAATCCAAACTGCCAGGGTTGTCACGCACCCAATGCCGGTGTCATTCCACTCAAACCCATGTATAGAGGACTGGAACGGACCTTTTCAGACCGTTCTTTTCTGGACTGGGAGTATGTGGATCGCATACGCGACATTACCGATATGAAAGTTGTTATTAAGGGTATCGTCACTTCGGAAGACGCCGAACTTGCCATTGAACATGGTATTGATGGCGTGATTGTATCCAATCATGGTGGGCGTGCCGAGGACAGCGGCCGCAGTACCATTGAATCACTTGCAGAAGTGGTAGATGCCATTAACGGTCGTATTCCTGTAATTGTAGATAGCGGATTTCGGCGCGGTACAGACATCTTCAAAGCCCTGGCACTGGGTGCCGATGCCATAGCAATCGGCAGGCCTTACCTTTGGGGCCTGGGGAGTTTTGGCCAGGAAGGTGTAGAGACCGTTTTGGACATACTAAAGCGTGAACTGGAAATCGTCATGAAGCAGTCCGGCACCCTGAATATTGCCGAAATTAACAGTAACTATATTATTTAATCCAAAGTAATTATTAATCATTAATGATCTGTCCTGAAAATAATATAATGGATGAAGAAAAGACTACATTTATCAGAACAACCCTGAACAACTCACTTGAAAACCTCAAACAGATCGGAATACCCATTAACGCCTTATCAAAAATCAAGCTTGTCATTTCTAACAACAAAATCAATTACGATATTGGAAGTTTAAAAGAAGAAATACTAGTCTATGCCATCAACTACTATTCAGATATTGCTAATGATGATAACGCCATGGAAACCAGACTGGAAATACTCATCCGCGATGCAAAGATGGTGGCACTTTGTCTTGCTTACCTCCCGCATTTTGATAAGGGAACAAATGAACAACGGATATATGCAACTGAGTGGCGTCGAATGGAAAGGGAGATTACACTTCAGGCATTAAACGAAATGCAAGCTTCTTACTATGGTTAATAAATATAATACAAAATATCTTCAAGCATTATTGATCTACCTGATGGCTGGAATACTCTATGGCTGTAGCCAGGGAGATGACCCGGAAGAGATCCATATTATGGCAAAAAACACCTCCAACGCCATGAACAGCAACCTGCCGGACATGGTGAACCAGGACATGCTATTACTGGAAACTGATTACGAGGATATGGTGTTTTCTTATTATGTGTCCGTCCTGAATTATTCATTAGATAGTGTAGATATTGGTGCCTTCGTGGAATATATGCGACCGAATCTCGTAGAAAACGTATGCACACTTGACCGCCACCAGAATTTTATCAACAAGGATATCAGTATCCGCTATGTCTATTCAGATAAGAACCAGGTGGAATTTACCGAAATCATCGTCCAGCCGGCAGATTGCAGAAAATAATCAGGTATAAACACACTGACCCTACCTTGAGACCCACCAAATGAAAAATATCCAATACCAGTCGCTGTTCATCCTGATACTTTCTATTCTCGTAAGCTTCAGCAATCAGGTTCAAGCCGAACCAGTTGGTCAATCACCTGAAACTACAAATCGTGTCATTGTCAGGGGTGGCACCATAGTGGATGTGCGTACTGGAAGCCTTCAATCAAATGCAACCATCGTCATGGAAAATGATCGTATTGTAGACGTTTCCGGTGCAGAGTACTTGCCCGAGGCAAACGAAACAGTGATCGATGCCACCGGCCAGTATATCCTCCCCGGCCTGATCGATGCCCATGTTCACTATGAAGACTTTGCGCCCGAACTGTTTCTAAACCATGGCCTAACCACCGTGCTGGACCTGGGAAATGATTACGCATGGATAAAGGCCACTTCCGAGGCAATTGAAGAGGGCTGGATTCCGGGCCCTCGTTTGTATTACTCCACACCACATTTCGATGCCTCTCCCCCCGATGGCAGTCCATTGCTGGCACAACGTGGTCATAAACACTATGTGGATACAGTAGCCGAGGCCTGGGAAGCCATGACGGAATATCTTGCCCAGGGTATCTCGGCAGTCAAGATATATGAAAAACTCGGCCCTGATGTCCTGTCCACGATTACCCGAATGGCTGACCGTGCCAACATTCCTGTGATCGGTCATTATCTGGACGCACAAACGACTATCGCCACGAGTGGCACCGGCATAGAACACCTATATGCCATTGTTCGAAGTGCCCAGGATGAAGAAACTGCCCAAATCATTCGTGAACTAAATGAGCAGCGTCCCGGCAGTCTGGGAATTGGAATCGTTGCTTCGGTAGACTGGGACATGGTGCCCAGCGTAATCGATGAATTGATAGAACATAATATCTACCTAAATCCCACTCTGATGATTTACCGCTCAGTCCCGTATTTTAAAAATAAGGGTTTTCAATATGAAGATTTCGAACTCCTGTTCAATGACTGGCGGCTCCGTTACATACCATTACAATTTCGATTACATATACTTAAGGAATACCAGGAGCAAGGGGTCTAGCACTGGAATGATTTGAATGATGAAGAACAGCAATGGGCCATACGCCAGTTCGAAAATGCCCAACGGCTCACCCGAATGTACGCGGAGCGTGGTGGCAAGATTTATGCCGGCCCGGATTGTGCCGCTGCCTGCACCTTCGGTCTCGGTCTGCACCAGGAAATGGAATTATTTGTAGATAGCGGTCTTACCACGTTACAGGCATTACAATCAGCCACTATCATCTCAGCCGAAGTAATGCGCATGGAAGATAAAATCGGGACCATAGAGGAAGGTCGCTATGCAGACCTTGTGGTCGTCAATGGGAACCCGCTGGACAATATTCGAAATACACGCAATATTTCACTGGTTATTTCCAGGGGGAAAGTCCTGGACGGTGAGTACCATCCGGAATTCAATAACCCGTATCCCAAACCGGAACCGGAAACCAGTGGTCATTTTTTCCCGTCACCCAGGATCACCTGGATTTCACCGGAGGCATTGACCACGGAAACTGATCCGGCAAGGATCACCGTCCGCGGTAGTAGTTTTATCCCTTATTGATTGATCAATTTCGGTGGGCACAATCTTAAGACTGATTATTACGGTCCCACGCATGTGGAGGCCGACATTCCTCCTGATTTATTACAACGGGGAACACACGAAGTCACGATTCAGAACCCGGACTTTGCCTTTGGCACAACCGATGATGCAGAGGCAGAAGATCTGTTTCACCTGGGGGTACGCCCAAGAATTTCAAATGCCTTTCTGATTATCGTCAAACCGCCCGGTGCCCCCATCTCGACGCATCCGAATGAAGAAGCACACCTGGAATAATCATCATTTAGAGCCTGATTGCCATTCCGCGACTACACTATCCATCATTCCCGCGGCTACTCAACCCGTCATTCCACCAACTACACTATCCGTCATTCCCGCGAAAGCGGGAATCTAGTAAATATAATGACCGCGCTTCGCGCGGACCTCAATAATTCCATCCTCGGCAATCGTTACTGGTATTGAGCTACCTGCTACATCCATGCAGTCGTACCTTATTAAAAATTAAATTCAGATTCTGTTTCCCCAGGCCCGAGATCAGACTGGCGGGCACACTCTATGGCCCTGACCAACTCGGCATGTTCAACTGCACCTTCACCCGAATGCAGGTAAAGGTCTGCCTTATGTAAAACGTCTTCATAAAACTTCATACGATAATTTAAATTCAGCAGGGCCTTGGCAATATAATATATATCTTCCCCCTGCTCTCTTAATAATGCCGCATGCTCAAGTGCGGCGTTTAATTGTTGTTCAGTAGGTTTTCCCATTTTGATGTCCCCAATAATTGCTGTCTCTAAGTATAATTCTTAATTATAAATCGTGCCTTTCGACCAGCTGATAATATCTGCTGTACTCATCGCGCCAGATTGTCGGGCCACTTCCTTTCCATCTTTAAATAACATCAGCGTCGGGATACTGCGGATACCATAACGGGCCCCCAATACCTGTTCGGCTTCGGTATCTACCTTCACCAGCCTGACATACGGTTCCAGTTGCGATGCTGCCTGGGCAAACTGGGGTGTCATCATTTTGCAGGGACCACACCACTCGGCCCAGAAATCCACCAGTATGGGAATATCATTTCTGGCAATATGTTTCTCAAAACTGGCTGAATCCGTTGCTATAGGCTGCCCGGTGAAGACAGGTTCATGACAATTTCCGCATTTCGGAGCCGAGTCCATTCGCTGGGCGGGGATACGGTTGACCGCGTTACAATGGGGACAAACAATGTGCAGGGAATCATTCATAGAAGATATAAATGGGGGCAAACCACAAATATTTCAAGCAACAAGGAATGGACATGCCCTTCGGGCATAATTTAAATTATCTGCATTCTGGACATATGTGCAGCCAATCCTTACAAAGGCTAGGGCACTACCGGAATGACGGCGTATGTTTATCCGTCATTCCGTGGGCCAGTATTGTGTAAAAATGTTTGTTAGATTCTAAGCAGTTTGACCAAATTGCCACCGACAATCATTTCTTTTTCTTCATTAGTCAGAAAATCCGCATTAAGGATCAAGTCCAGGGTATCCGGCCAGTCAAAGGGTATGTCAGTGCCGTAGACAATCTGGCTGGCACCCATCTCTGCCACCAGGTGGCGTAGGCCTTCATCTGAAAATACCATAGAATCGGCCAGGATATTAGTCCTTAAATATTCACTTGGCATCTTCTCTGAACAGACTGTGTTGGAACCACTTTGTCTTTGGCAAGTGACTTCTGTGCGGCCCAGATAGGAGGGTAAATATCCACCGCCGTGTGCGCGACAGACTTTGATTCCAGGAAAGCGATCGAATGTGCCATCAAAGATCAGCCGGGTAAGAAACTCAGTGGTTTCCAATGGGTTACCAATGAGGCCACCCAGGTTGCCCCGTTGAAGCACACCACTGGTATCGATATACCTGGCATTATCCGGATGCATAAAGATAGGCGCATCCAGTTCTTCCACCTTGGCCCAGAAGGGATCAAACCGTGTAGTGGATGGAGGTTCACCCATGACGTGTCCACCGATTGATGCGCCTCGCAAACCGAGTTCATTTACTGCATATTCCAGCTACTGTACCGCCAGTTCCGGATGTTGAATGGAAACTGAACTCAAACCTATAAACCGGTCCGGGTGTTTGGCACACCACTCTGCAATCCCCTGGTCTTGAACCCGGGTGATTTGAGCGGCAAGGGCCTCATCAGCCTCATACCACCAATAGCGATTGACACTCATGGCCTGCATATCAATTCCACGCTCATCAAGCCAGTCTATCCACTCAGGACCAAAGATCCGGTTATCACTTTCCCTGCGTTCAAGTGATGTACCTCTTACAACATCATCCGTAGCACGAAATCCGCAATGGGCATGTATATCAACCACTTTAACGCGTTTCCCACCAATATAAATCTCGCGTCGCGCGCTCTGAGCCAATGATGATGGTATTTGCGTCATAGTCAGTGAACCAGCGCTGATGTATGCCATATTTTTTAAAAAAGCTCTACGGTTTTGCATGTGTAATTCTCATTTATAAATAATTTCTCATTATTCCACCATAATATCAGGTATCTCGTTAAAAAATGTAAGCCATTAGACCACACGATGGTCAGGGAACAGGTTTCTTATACCGTAAGAAATTACCTATTAAAGCCTGGAAACCTGTGAGTTATAACTTGTCACTGTGTTTTTAGCTCCCCTATAATAAACTGGATAAACTTAGGAAGTGATCATGACTGACAATATAAATATCAAATTGCTGCCGCTAATTTTCATCTTCAATCCCATCACTGCCATGGCCTGGGACCCGCCGGACAGGGTATCGCTGGAAGAGATCCAGCAGACCACCAGCAATGTCATGACAATGCCGAAGATTACAGTAACAGAGACGGAAGACATCTTCCGCATTGAAGCGGTAGGAATGGAATGGGACATTGGCGTTAGGGTTTATGAGCCTAATGATCAAAATAAAATTCCAGTAGGACCAGATGGCAAGAAAAGAGGTATTTTCCTTATCCATGGCGGTACTGGAGACTGGCGTTCATTGGATCAGGCGGCACGTCTGGCTTCTAAACGTTTTGGTTATAAAGTCGTGAGTATGACCTTTCCCGGCAGGTTGAACCTGGATGACCCGTCCCGAAACTGGCCCCGGGACACCTTTAACGATGATGGTAATCACCGTACCCCACACTGGTTAAAGGGGGAAGTGATAACACCTGACCAATATGAGGTCGTGATGGACAAGGGTGATGCCACCACCGGTGTGCCGGCAAGGTACGGCACCAGTATCTTCCTTGCGGCAAAGGAAGGTACCACATTTTATAAACGCATGGGTGGTTGGCCCGTAGCCTTTGAAGAAGGCATGAAGACGGCCATCGCCAGGCACTTCCCGACGAGCAGTTATAACGTTTATGCCCATGGCCATTCCACCGGAGGTCCATTTGTACACTATATGAGCCAACGGGTGGATAATGTAAAAGGTATAGTAGGATATGGTACGGCCATGTTCGGTTATATTAACAATGCTGCCGGCAGTGCCTTTGAGTATCCATTTAATTACCTGCGCCTTCGCACCTGGCGCGACACTGCCCGCTATGCCGATGAAGGTTGGACGGACAAAGACTACAGTTTGCCTCAAAAGATGGAAATGGTGTTTGCCGCCTGGGACCGGGCCAAGTTACAACCTAACTTTAAAGCGGAAGATTTCATTCATAAAAATTCTGTTGAGTCACTGGCAAATGGGGCCCGGGCAACAGCAGAAAGAATGGGAATGGATGACGAAGAGACCCAAACCCTGGTGGAACGCTATGTAGGGTATACCCGTGAACTTTCCGGCCCGGGTGTAAAACCGCTACCACCGGTATTACATATCAATGGTATTGGTGACAAGACGGTGACTTATGATCGGTATACCAGTTACGGCAAAAAGATGTACCAGGCCATGGACCCTGCACCCAGGACCCATGCCATCCTGTTTGGTGCCGGGGTACACTCGTGGAACTTTAAAGACGACAATATCCCACATGGCATTGCCCCCGCGGTAATCAATATGTGGGATGCCGCGATTCGGGAGGGCTATTTTGATTGAATATCGTAGCGTTAATCGCCTCGCCGGTGTGGGCACCAACCAGCAAGTGCCCTGTCAGGTAAAAAACCTCCCTGGGGCGATTCATTCAATCAGCATATGTCCAAACAACGCAAAGATGCCGATCATGATCCCCGGCAGGAGCTGGGCATGAACAAGGTAGGAAAATTTTCTCACCTGCTGCGGGGTATATCGCCAGATGAGGAATAATCCGAATAATCCCTGCCATACCACCAGGACAATCACTGCCGGGAAAAACAGGATCTGCATGGGTACACCCATCATGGGTACATGAATCAGGATCACTGCCACCGCAGTGATTCTAAAATACACATGCGTTCTGTTAAGCAGCCCAAGGAGACGGTTGATAAAAGGGAGATCCCCGGCTGGATGGTAGTCCGGCAGGATACGCTGAGCTATTTTGCCCTTAGCGAACAACAGTTTCAGCAGGGTACGGACATAGATAAAGACCAATAACCACAATCCCGCTTCACCAAAACCTTCACCAATCTCATTGAGCATGGTCTCCTTTTCATCCAACCGGAGGATGGGCAAAAAAGAGGTAAAGGGCATACCCACTGGAGATTACAAAGACTGTAGCTGTATAGATGAAGACGCCCTTGATGCTCCTGAGATTCAATGTTTTATCCCTGTTAGAATTTTACCCCATAGGCAATGCCAAAGATATTCTGATGCATTTCAATGCCCACGTTACCTCCACCAAACTGTGGCGGTACGGCATTGGTACCCTGGACATCATTTTTAAATGCATGGGTATAACTGGCAGACACTTCACCACCTGAAGACAAGGTCCAGGTCATTCCCAGGCTTAAATGATCCTCGATTACACCTGGGGCAAGAATATTAAACAATGCTTCATTTTCCGGAATGGGCTGTTTGTTATGGTTATACCCTGCACGCAAGGTCAGGTTAGGACTGAGATCGTAACTGACCCCTAATTTAAACACCGTTGAATTTTCCCAACCAAACCCCGGGCCGCTTCTATCACCGAGGTTGCCAGCGCCACCATCAATAAACGGTTGACCATTCCATAAGGCTGCAGAATTACCAATGGCAGGAATGTCACTGAATAGAATCCGCTTCATATCCAAAGCCACGCTTAACTCTGGTACTATATTCAAAGCGATACCTACACCAAAATTTGCCGGCGCATCCATCACGCCTGCATCGGCAAACAAACCACGGTACTTATCAAATTTGCCAAAATTATTTCGCGACTGGTAGTTCAGGCCCATGGTAAAGACATCATTAAACTGACCTATCCAGCCAACATGCACACCAATTCCAAACGCGTCATCTGCCCCTATACCGGTCACACTCGCAGGGTCGTTGGATATGGCGGCAAAATTATCGATCCCCTTGGCTTTAAAGCGTTGATAACCCACATTAAGTGATAGTCCCAGGGTATGATTGATAAAAGGCTTCCAGGTCACCGTGGGGGAAACGAATAACTGCATGTAATCAATTCCACTTTCATTGCCTGTGGCACCACTTAACAGGGCAATTGGTTGTTCATAGTCAGTATTCATTCCACCATTTCCATAAACACTGACGCCCAATGTGAAATTCTGATTTAAGACCCGGTTATAGCCTCCTTCGGGGATAAAGAAGTTTGCACGACCATTACCTGAAAAATTTCCATCCAGTGCACCGGTTCCACCAGCGGTATTATCCAGGGAGGCAGTTCTATCAGGTCGAAACCACACCAGACCAAGGTCAAAACGATCACCAATCAATCCCATTCCTGCCGGGTTGGTTGCAGCAGAGATAGAATCCTGTGGTAAGGCAATACCAACCCCACCCATACCTTGAGATTTAATCCCAAAGCCATGGGAAAAATATCCGTTAGTGGCAAAACCCTGTTGGCTTATTACAAAACCCAGACTAATAGCCAGTATTGCATTATTCCACTTCATTATTCTCTCCAGTTAAATTTAAACAAGCGGCGCATACTACCAGAAATACGCAAGTACACATTAAATTTGTTGTTATAAGTTAATAACAAATATTGATATGCCTTGGGGCCTGGACCTGGCAAAGGCAAGCCCATTTACTACCAACTCCGGACCTGGATTCAGATAAGTTAACTGTGGTTTTGAATTTTTATATCTTTATACCTCACATCTAACTTAGCTTACCTTTTCTTCTCCCCTTCATTGTAATTGTTCAAGCCATGAATATGGACTCAGAACTGGAATAATATTTTCTCAAGGTTGTTAGAGGAGAATCGTAAAACCTCTAGTTTTATCTGTATTAATTAAATAAAAAATAATTTCGTTCAATCCATGTTATGTTGCTTAACACCATGTCGAATTCAATTTTACTATGACATCACTACGCTTGCGCTACCATACTTATGAAATCGGCAATGCCGACATACATGTACGTACCTTACGTGATAAACAACAGTTTGAAGATAGTGACGGACTGGCTGCCAGGTCCGGCATTTCGTCTGCCCAATGGCCCCTGTTCGGCATTGTTTGGCCATCAAGTGAAGTCCTTGCCGACTTAATGAAGGATTTTGATATTATCGGCAAACGAATTTTGGAGGTGGGTTGTGGCATTGGCCTGACCAGCCTGCTATTAAATCAACGTAAGGCAGATATTACTGCTACAGACTATCATCCTGAGGCTGAAGGTTTCCTGGTATTAAACACCAGGCTAAACCAGGAAAATAATATCCCCTTTGTTCTAACTGACTGGAAATTGAAAACGGATACCTTAGGAAAGTTTGACTTGATTGTTGGCAGTGATCTGCTTTATGAAACAGAACATATTGAATTACTGTCTGAGTTCATCCATCGCCATGCCAAGTCAAAATGTGAGATCATTATTGTCGACCCGGGTCGAGGTCAACACGCCCGTTTCAGCAAAAAAATGGTCCAACTGGGGTATTCACATAGCCAGTCCAAAACAGAAAATACCGATTACCTAGAGAAACCTTTCAAGGGCCAGATCCTTAGATATAATCGATAATATAATTCTTATCTTTATACCGATCTATCACAAAAAAGTAATATACAAGATCCACATATAATCAGGGTTCCGTTATGCAGCCCCTGAATGACGAATAAACATAAACTGTCATTCATTCTTGCCTTTTCATATTACATTTTTTACTTTTTACTCTATTAATCCTTATAATTCACCAAACAAGATTAAAATTCAGGGGGAATAATGCCACACCGTCTAGTCGTACTTATTACTGTAATAATTACTTTTCTTCCAGCAATGACCCTTGCCCAGGATGACTGCCAGTACATCAATCGCTACATGGCCCCACTGGAATACCCGGTAAATGACTGGGCCACGGCCACTGCGGGCCCGGCACCAGGTGAGGTAGAACAACGACTGGTGGGCCCGGAACAATGCCGGATCATTCAGGACAAACAAATCACCAATGCCAATGGTGTGGCTTATCGTCATGTCATCATGGCCACCAGTGGATCCGTTTTTGGATACACTGCGCAAAATTCAAGACTACTGCCGCCCATCGGTACCGGTGTCCCGGGTGAAGGCCGTGAAAATACCTTTGCCGACCATGTCTTTATCCTACAAGCACGGGGTAATATGGGGCCTTACGTCCCTGGCACCGCACATTATCAATATCGTGAGAACACCCCCAACAGTATTGAGATCCTCATCCCTGAAAATGCCAGTGACTGGAATGGCAATCTGTGGATGCTGATGCACGGTGCCTCACATTTTTCACCATTGCGTTTCTTTTCCAGACAAGCAAATAAATTCAGCCGTTATACCGAGGCATCGGAATCTGCTGGGGCGTTAATGGATACCGGGGCCGTGGTGGTCTGGACCCGTCGTGATGCCACCGGCAATGATGAGGCAAGTGTGGACAAACCCTCCAATATTGTGAAGCTGGATAATGGCATTGAACTGGGCGTACCGGGCACCCAGGCCATGGGGCTTAATAACAGTATGTCACTGCTCCGTGATTACACCGTAATCAGTGAAAATTTTATCGCCGATCAACTGGGCAAGGCACCCGACTACACTTTCTTTCGAGGTCATTCTGCCGGTGCTGCCACGGCACGCGCTATGCTCATGGTCAAGGGTGCCAATATTGATCATCAAGGCAACAAACTCTTCGATGGATTTTACCTGGATGACAGTGCCGGCGGACGCGGTGCCCCCACCTATTTCTGGGAAGCCACCGTGGTAGATGAAATCGGTTCCTTCCGTCTGGAACCCAGTGAAACAGACCAAATGAGCTTTGACCCTGAACACCGTTCATTTATGGCACCGGTGATTGAAGTGATCCATGCCGCCTATTCCGGCGGCAATACCTCCACAGTCCCAAGATTATTTGAAAGGGTCTATCCTACCTATGCCAACTACAAGCGTGAGAACGCCCGGTTGAACATCGAAAAAGGTATCGATGATATCTGGAAGTCCTATGAGATTGCTGATGTGAGCCACTCCGACGCCCAGTCCCAGGCAGAGAAATACCCTGAACTCGCGACCGATATGATAGACATCGGTGGTGTGGCCATTGCGTTACACAGGGCCCTGGAAGACTGGGTCATCCTTGGCGAGCAACCTCCCAAACAACGGGTTGAGGCCAGAGACGTATGGGAACTGGACCCGACGATAGGCCCGTCCATCAAATTGCCCGAGACCGCCTGCCCGAGAGGGGTATTTCGTACCTACATGAACCGTCCGGATGGTACTGCCATAGGCTCCAGCCCGGCGATTTTCGTGCCTTATCTCACAGAACTTCGGCCACAGATCAATGCCAACCAACCTCGCCCCCCGGGTTTCCAGGAAGACTGGCTGGAACCCTTAAACCGTTATGGTTATTTAATCGACATGACCAACAGCGGTCACCGCATGACCCGGCCCAATATTGAACAGGTCTGGCACCAGCGTTACCGCGAAGGCTTTGAGACGGGCATTCTAAAACCCTATGAAAATCTCACAAGAGACGCATACGTACAATGTGTAACCGGTGTTGTGAATGATCTCTATGCCGACGGCCTGCTCACCAAAGAGGCCCAGCAATGGTATATCGACAAGGCCAGGACGGATGAGATTGGAATAGATTAATCAAACCGATTGGCTGCAGCGGAGTTTGATTATTATGACGACACCTGAAAATAATCCAGGCTACGGCACTAAGGATACTTCGTATCAGGCAGCGGGTGGCATCGATGGCATCACCAGGCTTGTCGATATATTCTATCACTATGTAGATACATTGCCCGATGCAAAGGTCATTCGAAAGCTATATCCCGAAAACCTGACCATTTCAAAACAAAAACTGACCTACTTTTTATCAGGCTGGCTTGGCGGGCCCAAGCTATACCAGGAACATTATGGGTCAATCAGCATTCCAGGTGCACATCATCATATGAATATTAGGATGGAGGAAAGGGATGCCTGGTTATTCTGTATGCAAGAGGCTGTGGATGAGCAACCTTTCCCTGTCTATTTTAAGGCATACCTGATGGAACAATTATTTGTCCCGGCAGAAAGAATCCGGCAGGTTTGTGAAATAAGAAAGTCCAGTCATTAATACTATGTATAAGCCTTATATGATTTATTAGTTGAATGCTGTATCAAATCCAGCATGACGATAACAACAAACCCGCTAATTCGGCAAATCTCACTTCTCTAACCATTATTCAATAGCAACCCATCCGTTATTAACCCCTTCGCGAAAAATATTTATTTGGCAAAATGCAAAGCAATTTGCAATACTCGTCAGGCTTAGAAAGATAATTCTCACTATATTCAATTAGTTATCTATCTGGCATATAATTGCTTTTTTATAAATTCAACAGGTATCCATGAAATCAGGAAAGGTTAATGAGAGTGTCTAACAATCAACATACTATATATAAATACATTGCAAATGTCTCATTAACATTAGAAATTTCACCTGCAAGATTATATCTAGTAAGTATTGCAACGGATGAGAGTAAATATCATGTTTAGAATTCCAAAAATTTCCATTCGAGAACGTTTTGTTGGCCTTTCTGTATTGATCCTAATCACCTCAATCATTGTATTAAACATATATAAATATACAGGGGCCATAAATCTGCAAGATAAGAATGTCAGTAAAATATCTAGTGATTTGACATACTTGATTGGCATGTCTATTTCCCAGGATATCCTCAATGAAGATTATTTTCTTCTTGAAGCTAAATTAAACGATATCCTTCACTCAATTGATTTTATTGTAGAGATTAGTGTTCGCGGACTATCTGATGAGATTATTGCTATAGTGAAAAAAGATAAAAAGGCTGAAAGAGAATTTTTTCATAGTTACGATATATTTAAAAATACAACTCAAATAGGTAATGTGAAAATTGCTATAAATCCAGCCCAATTATCCGACGCCTTAACTAGCGAACAATATGAAACTGCGAATAATTTAATTTATATCAATTTACTCACAGCGTTGATCATTATCCTTCTTGTTAATATTTCAATCATTGATCCAATTGAGTCTATTAGCAAATTAATTCATACAAACAAATCTGAATCTAGCAAACATATCGACAAGCATGTCATTACTATAAATGAGTTAAGAAAAGATGCGCAAACGATAACAAAACAACGTTTAGATCAAGATAATGAATTAATTTCAGCAAAGCAACAATTAGCGGCAGTACTGTCTACCATTGGGGAAGCGATTATCACAATCAATTCTGACAGTGAAATAATCATGGCTAATAAAGCGGCTGAAATGCTTTGGGGATATACGAAAGATGAAATAGCAAATAAAAATTTAATTTTCATGATGCCGGAAAAGTTTCGTGACATGCACCTCAGGGGTTTGAATAGTTATCTGGAGACTGGTGTATCAAAGATCATTGATAGCAGGGTCGAAGTGATTGGTTTGCACTCCAGTGGTCGAGAATTTCCAATGGAACTGCATATCTCAGAAACACTAATCGATAATAAAACATATTTTACTGCAGCCGCTAGAGATATAACTAATAAAAAACAAGAAGAAACCAAGCTTATTGCATCGAAAAAGCACACTGAATTAATGCTGGAAATTAAAACTAAGGAATTAAAGAATGCACAGATGTTATTAATTCAGGCGGAAAAACTGGAAACCATTGGAACACTCGCTGCTGGCGTGGCTCATGAAGTAAAAAATCCACTCGCAATTATTCAACTGGGAATTGACTATTTAAAACGTTCAGTCAATTCTGAACAATCAGAATCAGTTGAAATTCTTAATGATATGAGGAATGCAATTCATCGTGCTGATTATGTGATTAAAGAATTAATGGATTTCTCAGCAGCCCGAAATATCAATAAGGCACCTGTCGACCTGATTATGGTACTTAAAGAATCTATTCGTCTAACATCTCACGAGTTAGTCAAAGAAAAAATACATGTGGAAAACTTGCATGTTAAGGAAAACCTAATAATTGATGTAGATAAACTAAAGATTATGCAAGTATTCATAAACATAATAATGAACTCAGTCCATGCGATGAGTAAAACTGGTGGCACAATCTACTTCAAATCAAGAGTGTATAAAGGAGACGGTGTTGATTTCGACATTTCTGCCAGTCGTCTATATAAAGGGCCAATAGTTGTTGTTGAAATTGAAGATACTGGACCTGGTGTTGAAATAAATAAGTTAAGCAAGATCTCTGAACCATTCTACACATCCAAGAAGGCAGGAAAAGGTACAGGATTAGGGTTAACTGTATGTGAAAACATCATTCGGCTGCATAACGCAAAAATGGAATTTTATAATAATAAGTATGGCGGCTTTGGCGTTAGACTAGTATTTAATGAGTTTACTGGAGACCACAATGAAACAGCATAAAATACTGGTTGTTGATGATGAAAAAGATCTTGCAAAATTTATTCAACTTATACTATCTGAAGATACTAGCTTTGATGTAATTACCGTCAGTGATTCAAGTAAAGTATTGCCAACCGTATTGGAATGGAAACCTAATCTCATCTTACTGGATATCATAATGCCCGGACTACAAGGCAATGAAATTGCTGAGCAGATACGGGAGAGCTCTGAATTGGAAGGTATAAAAATCATTTTCATAACGGCTCTGGTAAAGAAATATGAAGTCAATGAGAATGGCGTGATCGGTGGCAGGCGATTTTTAACAAAGCCAATTGATGCAGATTCATTGTTATTAGCTGTGCGGGAAGAACTCCTCATTTCATGATATGATTTTCCAATGAATTCGATAAAGCTTCTAATCATTGAAGACGATAAACCTATCATAGACCTTATTGCGCGCTTTTTAGCCAAAGATGAATTTGAAATAATTCATAGAAATAACCTTCACGACGGCCTACAGGAACTTAAAACTTCGCTTCCAAATCTTGTATTGCTTGATTTAAATCTCCCGGATGGAAATGGCCTTGACCTTTAAACTGAAATAAAAAACCGCGAATACCCTTGCGAAGTGATAATTATCACAGCGAATGGGAGTGTCGGAAATGCTGTCACCGCCATGAGCAGCGGTGCATTTGATTTCCTGGAAAAGCCATTTAGTTCAGACCGTCTGATAATTTCCATTCATAACGCGCTTGAGCATCTAAGACTGACAAATGTCATTGGCGATATACAGGCAACTGGACGTAGCGAATTTCATGGTTTCATTGGCGTCTCTCCAGAAATGCAGATTGTTTATCAGATTATCCAAAACTGTGCAAAAAGTAATGCCTCTGTGCTGATACAAGGAGAAAGTGGAACAGGCAAAGAAATAGGCGCAAAAGCCATACACCAATTAAGTAATAGAGTTAATCATAACTATGTACCGTTAAACTGTGCAGCAATCCCTTATGATTTAATGGAAAGTGAAGTATTTGGTCATATAAAAGGGGCATTCACCGGTGCGTTTAAAGACCGGATAGGGGCAGTATCCAATGCAGATAATGGTACTTTGTTCCTTGATGAGATTGGCGATTTAAACCTTGATATACAGGCAAAATTATTACGTTTCCTACAAACGTCTGAATTTCAAAAACTCGGCAGCAATAAATTGGAAAAAGTAGATGTTCGAATTGTTTGTGCAACCAATCGTGATTTATTGAAAGAAGTCAAAGCCGGTAATTTCCGAGAAGACCTATATTATCGCCTAAATGTCATTCAAATCACATTACCCCCCCTGAAAGACAGAGACGATGATATTTTACTATTAGCACAATTTTTTCTTGATAAATTCAGGCATGAAGAATCTAAAGAATTCACAGGTTTTTCATCTGAAGTAGCAACATTTTTTCAATCCTATTCCTGGCCGGGAAATGTCCGGCAATTGCAAAATGTGATTAGAAATATTGTTGTATTAAATCAAGGAAAAACTATTAACCTTGACATGCTACCAATGGAACTTAAACAATCTTTAAAAAAAGGAAATATTACTGGTCGTCATGATGTCCGCCTACCCATCAAGCCAGAAAAATTAGATAATAATTTTCAATCTGCAATTAAACCTTTATGGCAGGTAGAAAAAGATGCTATAGAAAATGCAATAAATTTATGTGACGGAAATATTCCTCAGGCAGCCGCCATTCTAGAAGTTAACCCATCAACGATTTATCGAAAAAAGATGAGCTGGAAATAATCATTCATTTTTTAAATGCAAAATGATTTGCAATTTGCAAATCAAAATCCAAATAATACCTCTCAGTTCTGATTAGCTAAACTGGCTAATCTCACACTTTTCCCTGTAATTACATTTATTTTTCACAAATCATTTAGTTGGCATGGGGTATGCGTATACATAAGTACATTTATTTTTAATTCATAAAGGAGATACATATGCATTTATTAAGTTTTAGAAATATTTATTCAATTACTGTAGTGACCTGCCCCCAGTAACGGTACCACTTTCAAAGTTAGGATTTGGGTTTAATTGACTACTGTACTCCTTGATGTGTTGGCATGACAAGTCGTGGTGATTTTGTCTCTGTCATCACTGTCTG